>VERU01000111.1 GCA_018882485.1 Rhodoferax sp.
CCTGACCACGGTGCAGCAGCAGTTCGATTTCAGCTGTGGATCGGCCGCTGTGGCCACGCTGCTGAGCCACCACTATGGCGTGCCGGTGACCGAGCAGGCGGTGTTCGAGCAGATGGTGGCCCATGGCGATGTGGAGCGCATCCGCCGCGAGGGCTTTTCGCTGCTCGACATGAGGACCTACCTGGTCTCCCGAGGTTTCGAGGCCGATGGCTTCGAGGCGCCGCTGGACCAGCTGGCTCAGTCCGGCCTGCCGGCGGTGGTGCTGATTGCCGAGCGGGGCTATCACCATTTCGTGGTGCTCAAGGGACTGCGTGATGGGCGCGTCCTGCTGGGCGATCCGGCCAACGGCACCCGGGCCATGGCCCGCGAGGATTTCGAGCAGGTCTGGGTGGACCGGGTGCTGTTCGTGATCCACAGCCACCAGGACCTCGCCCGCTTCAACCAGCAGGCCGACTGGTCCCGTGCCCCGGCGCCGCCGTGGGCGTCGGCCCGTCTGCTGGAGGGTGGACGCTCGCTGCTCCCGGGCAAGTTCGGTCCCGGGGATTTCTGACATCTTTCCACAAGGAGCCGATGAATGAACAAGTCATGCCATGCAACCCACCGGTTACTGCCCGGTCTGGTGCTTGCGCTCACCGGGTCGCTGGCGCTGGCCGAAGCGGCGGGTCTGCCGCCGGGACCGGGCCGGGCGGAACGCCTGCCCTTTGAGCCCGCCCGCTGGCAGGCGCTGGACGCCCAACGCCTGCAGGGTCTGCGGGGTGGATTCGATCTGGGTGCGGGTATCCGGGCCTCGCTGGGCATCGACCGCAGCGTGCGGGTCAATGGTGAACTGCTCAGCCGTGTGCAATTCACGCTGCCGGACCTCTCCCGCATCTCCGCCGAACAGGCGCGGGCCGCCGCCCTGGCGCTGGGTCAGCTGACCCAGGTGCGGGATGGGGTGCGGGTGTCGGGCCTGCCGATGCCGTCACCCACGGCGCCCGGGCCCGTGAGCGGGCCCAGCGCACTGGCGCCACCGCTGCCGGACAGCCTGCCCGGGGCGACGCTGATCCAGAACAGCCTGAACAACCAGTGGTTGCAGCAGGTGACCATTGTTCAGGCGGGTGTCAACACCCTGGGTCTGCTCAAGGCGGCGCAATGGACCACGACCCTGCAGGAGGGGCTGACCCGCGCCCTGGCGCCCCGTTGACCGGCCGGCGGCCTGGCGTGGGACGGCCTGCCCTCAGGCGGGCGCCAGCAGGCGCCTGAGATAGCGCCCGGTGTGGCTGTGAGGGTGGGCCGCCAGGTGCTCGGGCGCGCCGGCCGCCACCAGGGTGCCACCCCCTGCGCCGCCCTCGGGCCCCATGTCGAGCAGCCAGTCGGCGGTCTTGATCACGTCCAGGTTGTGTTCGATCACCACGATGGTGTTGCCCGCGTCGCGCAACTGGTGCAGCACCCGCAGCAGGAGGTCGATGTCGGCAAAGTGCAGGCCGGTGGTCGGTTCGTCCAGGATGTAGAGGGTGCGGCCGGTGTCGCGCTTGCTGAGCTCCAGCGCCAGCTTGACCCGCTGCGCCTCGCCGCCCGACAGGGTGGTGGCCGCCTGCCCGAGGCGGATGTAGCTCAGGCCCACGTCCAGCAGCGTCTGCAGCTTGCGGGCGATGGCGGGCACGGCCCTGAAGAATTCGGCTGCGGCCTCGACGGTGAGGTCGAGGATGTCGGCGATGTTGCGGCCCCGGTACTGGACCTCCAGGGTCTCGCGGTTGTAGCGCTGGCCGGCGCACACTTCGCAGGGCACGTACACATCGGGCAGGAAGTGCATCTCCACCTTGATCACGCCGTCGCCCTGGCAGGCCTCGCAGCGGCCGCCACCGGCCGAAGCCCCGACGTTGAAACTGAAGCGACCGGGTCCGTAGCCGCGTTCCCGGGCCATCGGCACCTCGGCCAGCAGCTCCCGGATCGGCGTGAACAGGCCGGTGTAGGTGGCCGGGTTGGAGCGTGGCGTGCGCCCGATGGGCGACTGGTCCACGTTGATCACCTTGTCGAAGTGCTCCAGTCCGTCGATCGCCTGGTGCGCGGCCGGCTCCAGATGCGCCCGGTGGATCTGCCGCGCTGCCGCCGCATACAGCGTGTCGTTGACCAGCGTGGACTTGCCGGAGCCGGAAACGCCCGTGACGCAGGTGAACAGGCCGACCGGGATGTCCACCGTCACGTCGCGCAGGTTGTTGCCGCTGGCGCCCACGATGCGCAGGCTGGCCCCGTCCCGGGGCGCGCGGCGCTGCGGCGGGACTTCGATGCGCAGGCTGCCCGCCAGGTAGCGGCCGGTCAGTGAATCGGTGCTGGCGCGAACGGCCTCGAAGTCGCCCTGCGCCACCACCCGTCCGCCGTGCACCCCGGCCCCCGGACCCATGTCGATCACATGATCGGCGGCGCGCATCATGTCTTCGTCGTGCTCCACCACCAGCACGCTGTTGCCGATGTCACGCAGGTGTTTCAGCGTACCGATCAGGCGGTCGTTGTCGCGCTGGTGCAGCCCGATGCTGGGTTCGTCGAGCACGTACATCACCCCGGTCAGGCCCGAACCGATCTGCGAGGCCAGGCGGATGCGCTGCGATTCGCCGCCGCTCAGGCTCTCGGCACTGCGGTGCAGGCTGAGGTAGTCCAGCCCCACGTCGTTGAGGAACTTCAGGCGCGAGGCGATCTCGCGCACCACCTTGTCGGCGATCTCGCGCCGGGATCCCTGCAGTTGCAGCGCCTGGAAGTAGGCCTGGCTCTGGGCCAGCGTCATGTGGCTGATGTCGGCCAGGGTGCGGGACTGGTCGCCATCACCGATTCGCACATGGCGGGCCTCGCGCCGCAGCCGGGAGCCGCCGCAGTCGGGGCAGGGCCGCGTGCTGCGCAGCCGCGCCAGTTCTTCGCGCACCAGCGCCGAATCGGTCTCCCGGTATCGGCGTTGCAGGTTGGGCAGGATGCCTTCGAAGGGGTGCTTCTTGGTGACCTTGCGGCCCTGGCTTGCACCGGAGTCGATCACGTAGCTGAACCGGATGGCCTCCTCGCCCGAGCCGTGCAGCACCGCGTCGCGCACCGTCTGGGGCAGCGATTCGAACGGGGCCTCGATGTCGAACCGGTAATGCCGCGCCAGGCTCTCCAGCATGGCGAAGTAGTAGCCGTTGCGCCGGTCCCAGCCTTTGATGGCCCCCGAGGCCAGGCTGAGCGACGGGAAACTCACCACCCGTTCCGGGTCGAAGAAATCCTGCGTGCCCAGGCCGTCGCAGCTCGGGCAGGCGCCCTGCGGGGCGTTGAAGGAAAACAGCTTGGGTTCGAGTTCGCCGATCGAGTGGCCGCAGGCGGGGCAGGAGAATCGGGCATTGAACAGGTGCTCTTTCGGCTCGCAGCCCTCGTCAATGCTGGATAGTTTGCTATCGATTTCGACAGCCAGCGCCTGACCACCCGATACCTGCAGCGCCGCTTCGAAACTCTCGGCCAGCCGCTGTTTGAGGTCCGGGCGGACCTTGAGCCGGTCGATCACCACATCGAGGTCGTGTCGTTCGGTTTTCTTCAGGTCCGGCATCTCGTCGGCTTCCACGGTCTGTCCGTCGATGCGGAAGCGCACGTAGCCGCGTGCCCGCAGCCCTTCGAGCAGGTCGTGGAACTCGCCCTTGCGCCCCCGCGACAGCGGCGCCAGGATCATCAGCCGGGTGTCCGGCGCCAGGGCCAGCACCGCATCCACCATCTGGCTGACGGTCTGCGCCTGCAGCGGCAGGTCGTGGTCGGGGCAGTGCGGCGTGCCGGCGCGGGCGAACAGCAGCCGCAGGTAGTCGTGGATCTCGGTCACCGTGCCCACGGTGGAGCGCGGGTTGTGCGAGGTGGCCTTCTGCTCGATCGAGATGGCCGGGCTCAGTCCCTCGATCAGGTCCACATCCGGCTTGTCCATGACCTGCAGGAACTGCCGTGCGTAGGTCGACAGGCTTTCCACATAGCGGCGCTGGCCCTCGGCGTACAGCGTGTCGAAGGCCAGACTGGATTTGCCCGAACCGCTCAGGCCGGTGATCACCACCAGCCGGTCCCGCGGGATGTCCAGGTCGACGCCCTTGAGGTTGTGGGTGCGGGCGCCCCGCACGCTGATGACGCGCAGCGGCCCGGTGGATCGTTCGGCCCCCGGCGATTGCGCGGCAGCCTCGGGGTCGGGTCGGTCGGACATGGGAAGACGGGGCACGGACAACCTGCCATCATAGTGGGACCCGTCTGGCAGGGCCAGGGGTGGGCAGCCGTGGGCACGGCCTGGTGCGGTAGGGATGGCCAACTCAGCGGCTGGCCGCCAGCAGCCAGTCCTGGAACAGCGATACCGCAGCGAGGTGGGCGGGGTCGCGGTCGCCGCTGTCGCGGGCCTCCACGAACCAGTAGCCCTGGGGGCCGATCAATTCGTGACCGTCGAGGCGGCGCAGGCGCTGCTCGAGCAGGTCCCGCTCCACCATCGGCGCGTCCACCACCGCCACCCCGGCGCCCGCCACGGCGGCGTTGATGGCCTGGTCCATGGTCGAGAAGGCGATGCCGGGACGCGGGTCCACCCTGCGGTTGCCCTGCGCCGCCAGCCAGTTCTCCCACACCGGCAGGCGGCGTTCACCGGCCAGGATGTGCAGCAGGGTGGCCTGTGTCAGGTCCGGCGGCAGCCCGTCCTGCCACAGCTCCGGGCTGGCCACCGCGATGTGCTGCTCCTGCCGCAGCAGCCGGCAGTCGCCGTCGCGCCAGGGTTCGCTCAGGTACATCACCAGGCAGTCGTACTGCCGGGCCTCGCGCCGATTGGTCACTGCGTTGGTGGTGATGGAGAGGTCGATGTCCGGATGCCGGCCATGAAAGCCCCTCAGGCGCGGAGCCAGCCAGCGCGACGCAAAGGTCTCGGGCACGTTGACCGACAGCCGCTGGCGGGCGCCCAGCTGCTGGATCTGCTCCACCGCCTGGGTCAGGTGGCCGAAAGCCGACTCGATGCTGCGCGCCAGCACGCCGCCGGCGGGTGTCAGCACCAGACCCTGGGACTGCCGCAGAAAAACCGGCCGGCCCAGCCAGTCTTCCAGCTGCTTGACCTGCCGGCTCACCGCACCCTGCGTCACGTTCAGCCGCTCGCCCGCACGGGTGAAGCTGCCGCTGCGCACCGCTGCGTCAAAGGCCCGTAGCGCGTTCAGGGGGGGAAGACGTTTCATGGGCCCGCACTCTAACTCGGCTGCCGACCGGACGGAGGACCGGATCACCGACAATGCCGCGTCTGCCCTGCTCCGTTTCTGCTCCGCGTGACCTCTACCGCCTCAGGCTCCACCCCCCTCGCCGCACCCGCAGACCGCATGACGCCGATGGAGCGGCGCGCCAGCTTTTCGCTGGCTGCCATTTACGGACTGCGCATGCTGGGCCTGTTTCTGGTGCTGCCGGTGTTCGCACTGGAGGCGGCCCATTACCCCGGTGGCGATGATCCGGCCCGTGTGGGGCTGGCCATGGGCCTGTACGGCCTGGCCCAGGGCTTGTTGCAGATCCCGTTCGGGCTGGCGTCCGATCGCTGGGGCCGCAAGCGGGTGATTGTGGCGGGCTTGCTGCTGATGGCGGCTGGGAGCCTGGTGGCGGCCGCGGCCAGCACGCTGGCCGGCCTGATGCTGGGCCGCGCGCTGCAGGGGGCCGGCGCGGTCTCGGCGGCGGCGTCCGCCCTGCTGGCCGACCAGACGCGTGACGAGGTCCGTACCAAGGCGCTGGCCATCGTGGGGGGCAGCATCGCGCTGACCTTCGCGTTGTCGCTGGTGCTGGGGCCGCCCCTGTCTGCGCTTGTCGGTCTGGCGGCGCTCTTCGACCTGCCCGGTCTGCTGGCGTTGGCCGGGGCGGCGGCGCTGGTCTGGCTGGTGCCGGCCGAACCACCCAGGGCGGCGGCGCTGCAACCCGCGGCGGCTGCGCAGGTGCTGGTCGCCCCGGCCATGCTGCGCCTGGATCTGGGCGTGTTCGTGCTTTATGCGGCCCAGATCGCCATGTGGGTGGCCGTGCCCGCCCTGCTGGTGCGCGCCGGGCTGGACAAGCAGCACCACTGGCAGGTCTACCTGCCCACGGTGCTGGCTTCCTTCGTGGTGATGGGCCTGACGCTGTTTCCCATGGAACGGCGTGGCCGCCTGCGCGCGGTGTTCCTGGCCTCCATTGCCCTGCTGGTGCTGGTGCAGGCCGGCTTCGTGGCGGTGGCGGCTGCGCCGGCCCTGCCGGCCCTCAGCCTGCTGGTGTTCGCCTATTTCTGCGGCTTCAACGTGCTGGAGGCGGCCCAGCCCAGCCTGGCCTCCCGGCTGGCGCCACCCCAGGCGCGGGGCGCCGCGCTGGGGGTCTACAACACGCTGCAGTCGCTGGGCATGTTTGCCGGTGGCTGGGCCGGTGGCCTGCTGATGCGGAGTTTCGGCCCGTCGGGGCTGTTTGCCGTCTGCGCGGCGGCCAGCCTGGTCTGGCTGCTGGTGGCCTGGCCCATGCGGGCCCCGGCGCGCGCTGCGCCGGCCCTGCCAAAGGCAGGATAATCCGGCGACTATCTGGAGGACAGCACGATGGCATCCGTCAACAAAGTCATTCTCGTGGGCAACTGCGGCCGCGACCCCGAAATCCGCTATCTGCCCTCGGGTCAGGCCGTGGCCAATGTGAGCATCGCCACCTCGTCGCGCCGCAAGGACCGCAACACCGGCGAATCCATCGAAGACACCCAGTGGCATCGGGTCACCTTCTACGACCGGCTGGCCGAAATTGCCGGTGAGTACATCAAGAAGGGCCAGCCGGTCTACGTGGAAGGCCGCCTGAAGTACGGCAAGTACACCGATCAGTCGGGCGTGGAAAAGAACACGGTGGACATCATCGCCACCGAGATGCAGCTGCTGGGCAAGCGCGAAGGCATGGGCAGCCCCGACGAGGGGGGTGGTGGCGGCGGCTATTCGCGTCCCGCGCCCGCCGCCCGCGCCGCCGCCCCGCAGCGCCAGGCCCCGGCAGCGGCCCCCGCGTCCAAGCCGGCGTCGGGGTTTGATGACATGGACGACGACATTCCGTTCTAGCCGTCTCGGCGCTGCTCCAGTTGGCTGGTCGCCATTCGACTGAATTTGGGCGACCTCACGGTGCGCCAACGCACGCAGACCCATCACTCCATCTCCAACCGGGCCGCCTTGCGGGAAGCAATGGCTCGAAAAATCCGGGCAGGTCGCACTGACCGCCAGAGTACAGAGGTGACAGCCCTGGCCACGTCACCCTGCTGACCGTGCTCCTGGCAACTCCCCGTGGAGTTCGCCCCAGTGCCTGGGATCAGGCCGTCTGGCCGTTGCTGCCGATCACCCCGCCGCCCAGACACACGTCGCCGTCGTACAGCACGGCCGATTGTCCGGGTGTGACAGCCCACTGCGGGGTGCCGAACTCCAGCGCAAAGCGGTCGGTACGGGGCGCCAGCAGGGTGCATGCGGCATCGGCCTGGCGGTAGCGGGTCTTGGCGGACAGCGGTCCGGCGGGTGGCGGCTCACCAGCGATCCAGCTGGCATCCTGGGCGTTGAGGCTGTGCGACAGCAGCCAGGGGTGGTCGTGGCCCTGCACCACCCACAGCGTGTTGC
>VERU01000599.1 GCA_018882485.1 Rhodoferax sp.
GTCCCACACCGTGGGCCCCATGAAGGCCGCGGCGATGTTTGTCTCGCGGCTCCAGACCGAAGGGGTGCTGGGCCGGGTGGCAAGGGTCGAGGTCCGGTTGTACGGCTCACTTGGGGCTACTGGCAAGGGCCACGGTACCGACAAGGCCGTGATGCTGGGCCTGGAGGGGCTGATGCCGGACACCATCGATCCCGAGTCGATCGAGCCACGTCTCAAGCTCATGCGCAAGGACGGCCAGCTGCAGCTCGGCGGTACCCACACCATCGGGTTCAGCGAGAAATCCGACCTGGCCTTCCTGCGACGCGAAGCCCTGCCCTATCACTCCAACGGCGTCAAGTTCGTCGCGACCGACGCCGAGGGCCAGCTGCTGGCCGAGCGGCGCTACTTTTCGGTGGGCGGGGGCTTCGTGGTGTCCCAGGAAGAGGCAGACTCTCCCATGGACGGACCGGCCATCGTTTCCGACCCGACCAAGGTGCGCTACCCCTTCAGCACCGGCGCGGATCTGCTGGGCATCTGCGCCGGCACCGGGCTGTCGATCGCCGAAGTGATGCGCGCCAACGAGCGGGCCTGGCGCTCGGATGCGGAGATCGATACCGGCCTGGACCGCATCTGGGACGCGATGCGCGGCTGCGTGGAGCGGGGCATACGCACCGAGGGCCACCTGCCGGGCAACCTGCTCGTCAAGCGCCGGGCCCCCGAGGTGCACCGCAGCCTGAGCAGCCGGCCCGAGGAAACCCTGCGCGACCAGCTCACCATCCTGGACTTCGTGAACGTCTATGCCATGGCGGTCAACGAGGAAAACGCCGCTGGCGGCCGGGTGGTCACCGCGCCCACCAATGGGGCAGCCGGCATCATTCCGGCCGTGATGCACTACTACCACCGTTTCATCAACGGCGCCAGCCAGAAGGGACTGCGGGATTTCCTGCTGACCGCCGGCGCGGTGGGACAGCTCTACAAGGAAAACGCGTCCATCAGCGGCGCGGAAGTCGGGTGCCAGGGTGAGGTCGGGGTGGCCTGCTCCATGGCGGCAGCCGGCCTCGCGGCCGTGATGGGTGGAACCCCGGCCCAGGTGGAAAACGCGGCGGAGATCGGCATGGAACACAACCTGGGACTGACCTGCGACCCGGTGGGCGGCAGGGTGCAGATTCCCTGCATCGAACGTAATGCCATGGGTTCCGTGAAGGCGCTCAACGCCGCCCGCATGGCGCTGCGGGGCGACGGAACGCACTTTGTCTCGCTCGACCAGGTCATCAAGACCATGCATGAAACCGGGCGCGACATGATGACCAAGTACAAGGAAACCAGCCGGGGCGGCCTGGCGGTGAACGTCATTGAATGCTGAGCCGCCGCACCCACAGGAACACCCATGAGCAACGATGTATCCAGCGCCCCTCTGCTGCGCACCCCGCTGTACGACCTGCATGTCTCGCTGGGGGCCAGGATGGTTCCCTTTGCCGGCTACGAGATGCCGGTGCAGTATCCGATGGGCATCCTCAAGGAGCACGCGCACACCCGGACGCAGGCGGGCCTGTTCGATGTGTCCCATATGGGCCAGGTCTTTCTGACCGGACCCGACGCGGCGGCAGCACTGGAATCGCTGGTTCCGGTGGACATCATCGACCTGCCCGCCGGCATGCAGCGTTACGCCCTGTTCACCAACGAGCAGGGCGGCGTGATGGACGACCTGATGGTCGCGAAACTGGGTGATCGCCTGTTTGTGGTGGTCAATGCCGCCTGCAAGGTCCAGGACAT
>VERU01000112.1 GCA_018882485.1 Rhodoferax sp.
GCCACACCCGGCGCCTTTCGAGCGGGGGGCGGCGTCGGGCCTGCGGTACCATGATCCGGCCCCGCCGCCGGTGGGGCCGTCCACCCTCCCACCCGCCATGCTCGACCGCCACGCCGCCCGCCTGCTGCAGCCTGTGCTGTCGGCCGCCGCCCGGCAACTGGCACGCCGGGGCATCGGCGCCAACACCCTGACGCTGACGGGCGCAGCTCTCGGGCTGTTTGCTGCTTTTTTCATAGCAATAGAGTCATATTCCACGGGGCTTTCACTGCTATTTGCCTCCAGATTGATGGATGGCCTGGACGGGGCCGTGGCCCGCCAGACGCAGGCCACCGACGCGGGCGGCTTTCTCGACATCGCGCTCGATTTCCTGTTCTACGCCGCCATCCCGCTGGCCTTTGCACTGGCCGACCCGCCGCGCAACGCCCTGCCGGCGGCCGTGCTGCTGGCCGCCTTCGTGGGCTCGGGCACCAGCTTTCTGGCCTTTGCGGTGCTGGCGGCCAAACGCGGTCTGACGCGCAGCGACGTCCCCGGCAAGTCCTTCTACTTTCTGGGAGGGCTGACCGAGGCCACCGAGACCCTGATCTGCTTTGCGGCCATGTGCCTGTGGCCGGCCTGGTTTCCCCAGCTGGCGCTGGGCTTTGCCACCCTGTGCGGGCTGACCTGGATCACCCGCATCCACGCCGGCTGGAGGGCCCTGCGGTGACGACCGCCCGGCGCGGCGCCCGTTTCGCGGTGGGTCTGGGACTGGTCGCCGCGCTGCTGGCCTTTGCCGCGCTCGACCTGGACCGCTACCTCAGCCTGGAGTACCTGCGCTCCCGCCAGGCCGATCTGGCCGCGCTGCTCGAGCAGTCGCCCTGGACGGTGCGCGCCGGGTATTTTGGGCTCTACCTGGCGGTGGCGTCGCTGTCGTTGCCCGGTGCAGCCGTGCTGACCCTGGCGGGCGGCGCCCTGTTCGGCATGGGCTGGGGCCTGCTGCTGGTGTCTTTCGCCTCGTCGCTGGGCGCCACCGTCTCGTTTCTGGCGGCGCGCTTCGTGCTGCGCGATGCCGTACGCCGACGGCTCGGCCCGAGGTTGAGCGAGATCGACGCCGGCCTGGAGCGCGAAGGCGCCTTCTACCTGCTGAGCCTGCGGCTGATCCCCGTGCTGCCATTTTTCCTGGTCAATCTGGCCATGGGCCTGACCGGGCTGCGCACCTGGACCTACTACTGGGTCAGCCAGCTGGGCATGCTGGCAGGCACGGCCCTGTATGTCCATGCCGGCACCCGGCTGGCCGAACTCCGCAGCCTGTCCGACGTCGCCAGCCCCGGACTGCTGGGCGCGCTGGCCCTGCTCGGCCTGTTTCCCCTGCTGGCCCGCTCGCTGCTGCGCCCGGTGCAGGAGGCCCGCTGGCTGCGGCCCTGGCGCGCCCTCAGGCCGCGCCGCTTCGACCGCAATCTGGTGGTGATCGGCGCGGGCGCCGCCGGACTGGTCTCGGCCTACATCGCCGCCGCCCTGAAAGCCCGCGTCACCCTGGTGGAGGCCGGCGCCATGGGCGGCGACTGCCTGAACACGGGCTGCGTGCCCAGCAAGACCCTGATCCGCAGCGCCCGTGCGCTGCAGGCGGTGCGGGACGCGGGGCGCTACGGCATCAACGCCCATCCGGCTTCGGTCGACTGGGCGGTGGTCACCGGGCGCATCGCCGGGGTGATCCGGGCCATCGAACCCCACGACAGCGTCGAGCGCTACCGGTCTCTGGGCGTGGACGTGCTGCAGGGCCAGGCCCGCATCACCAGCCCCTGGACCGTGGAGGTGCACCGCCCGGACGGCCAGCGCCAGACCCTGAGCACCCGCGCCATCGTGGTGGCCGCAGGCGCCCGGCCCATCGTGCCCGACCTGCCGGGCCTGCCGGACGGCGGCTGCCTGACCAGCGAAACCCTGTGGCAGCGGCTGGCCGAACTGCCGGGGCCGCCGCCGCGTCTGGTGGTGCTGGGCGGCGGGCCCATCGGCTGCGAACTGGCCCAGGCGCTGGCGCGCCTGGGCTCCCGGGTGAGCCTGGTGGAACAGGCCCCCCAGGTGTTGCCGCGCGAGGACGAGGACGTGGGCCAGGCCGCCGCCCGGGCGCTGCAGGAGGCGGGCGTGCAGTTGCTGCTGGGCCGACAGGCGCTGCGCTGCGAACGCGCGGCCGATGGAACCCGCCAGCTGATCGTGCAGGCGCTCGGCGCGGCGCCCGGCAGCGCCGAACAGGCACTGCCCCTGGACGAACTGCTGTGCGCGGTCGGGCGCAGCGCGCGGCTGCAGGGTTACGGACTGGAAGCGCTGGGCATCCCGGCGGACGGCCGCACCCTGCCCACCGACGCCTTCCTGCAGACCGCCTGCCCCACCGTCTATGCCGCCGGCGATGTCGCCGGGCCGTATCAATTCACCCATGCGGCAGCGCACCAGGCCTGGTACGCCACCGTCAATGCCCTGTTCGGCGGACTGCGGCGCTTCCGCGTCGACCACTCGACGCTGCCCGGCGTGACCTTCCTGGAGCCGGAGATCGCCCGCGTCGGACTGAACGAACGGGAGGCCCGGATGCGCGGCATCCCCTTCGAAGTCACCCGCTACGAGCTCGACGAGCTCGATCGCGCCATCGCCGACGGCCGCACCGCCGGCTTTGTCAAGGTGCTGACCGTGCCCGGCCGCGACCGCATCCTGGGCGCCACGGTGGTGGCGGAGCATGCCGGCGAGCTGCTGGCCGAATGGACGCTGGCCATGCGCGAGGGCCTGGGCCTGTCGCGCATCCTGGGCACCGTGCACCCCTACCCGACCTGGGGCGAGGCCAACAAGGCGCTGGCCGGGCGGTGGCGCCAGTCCCATGCACCGCAAGGTCTGCTGCGCGGGCTGCAGCGCATCCAGGACTGGCGCCGTGGCTGAGCCTGCGACGGGCCCGCAGCCCGGGTCATCTGCTATCTATTTGATAGCTATGATCTCAATATTGGTGTGGCCTGGAGCCGTATTCGGCCAGAATTTCGTTGCCACCCCCGCGCCGTTTTTTCTGACCGGACCGACCCGGCTCGACCCGGCCTGGCGCGAAAACGGCCTGCCGCCCGACAAGGCGGTGCCACGCACCCGCTTCGAGCCGGCTGCGCTGGACGGCCAGACGGTGCTGCGCATCGCCACCGACCGTTCCTACGGTGTGCTGAGCCACGACGGTCCGGCCGGCGGCAGCCTGCTGTCCTGGCGCTGGCGGCTGGAGCGCGGCCTGCCGCAGGCCGACATCACCCAGCGGTCGGGAGACGATGCCGCGCTCAAGGTCTGCCTGTTCTTCGACCAGCCGATGCAGGACATCCCGCTGCTGCAGCGGGCCACCCTGCTGCTGGCGCGGCGCAGCACCGGGCAGGCGCTGCCAGCGGCGACCCTGTGCTACCTGTGGGACAGCCGGCTGCAGCCCGGCACCAGCGGCCACAACCCTTACACCTCGCGGGTGCGTTATCTGGTGCTGGACGGGCCGGCCTCGCCGCCGGGCCAGTGGGTGGGCCACCGCCGCCGCGTGGCCGACGACTTTGCCCGCCTGTTCGGGGCCGAGAGCGCGCAAACCCCGCCGCTGCTGGGCCTGGCCGTGGGCGCCGACAGCGACAATACAGGAGGCCAGAGTCTGGCCTACATCGATGCCTTGCGCTGGAACCCCTGAACCATGAAACACCTGGTGCTGCTCGGTGCCGGCCACGCCCACGTGCAGGTGCTGGCGCGCCGCGCCGACCTGACCCGCCAGGGCGTGCTGCCGCCGCAGATCACGCTGATCACGCCCTACCCCCGGCAGCTGTATTCGGGCATGGTGCCCGGCTTTGTGGCCGGGCACTACACCCTGCCCGCCTGCACCATCGCCCTGGAGCCGCTGCTGGCAGGCAGCGCGGTGCGCCACCTGTCGCAGGCCGTGGTGGCGCTGGATGCGGCGGCGGGCACCGTCACGCTGGACGACGGCCGTGACATCGGATTCGATCTGCTGTCGGTCAACACCGGCGCGGTGCAGGACCGGCAGCAGCTGGAGGCCGCGCTGCCCGGGGTGCGCGAGCACGGGCTGTTCGTGCGACCGATCGAGGCCTTTGGGGCGCTGTGGCCCCGGGTGGTGGAGCGGGCCCAGGGCCTGGCGCTGCGGCTGGCGGTGGTGGGCGGCGGCGCCGCCGGCATCGAGCTGGCCATGGCGGCGCGCCACCGCTTGCCGGGCGCCTCGGTCACGCTGCTGGCGGGCGCATCCGGGGCTGCCGCCAACTACCCCGACCGGGTGCGGCAACAGGTGGCGCGAGCCCTGCAGCAGCGCGGGATCACGGTGCTGGCGCGGGATGCGGCCGGTT
Organism: Rhodoferax sp.; assembly: GCA_018882485.1. Lineage (GTDB taxonomy): Bacteria > Pseudomonadota > Gammaproteobacteria > Burkholderiales > Burkholderiaceae_C > Rhodoferax. Next base: position 4,314 of record VERU01000112.1, read on the forward strand.
TCGGGCCGGGTGAAATCCACCTGGCCGGCGGCGGCCGCCTGGCCTGCGACGTGCCGCTGATCGCCACCGGCGCCCAGGCGCCGGCCTGGCTGCGCAGCAGCGGACTGGCGCTGGATGCGCAGGGCTTTCTGGCCGTGGATGCCTGCCTGCGATCGACCAGCCACCCGCAGGTGTTTGCGGCCGGCGATGTGAGCAGCCGCAGCGACCGCCAGCTGCCGCGCAGCGGCGTGTACGCCGTGCGGGCCGGCGCCGCCCTGCTGAAGAACCTGAGCGCGGTCCTGTCCGGGCAGCCCCCCGCCCCCCACCAGCCGCCCCGCCACACGCTGAACCTGCTGTCCTGCGGCGATGGCGAGGCCATCCTCAGCTGGGGAACCTGGTCGGCCAGCGGACGCTGGGCCTGGTGGCTCAAGGACCGCATCGACCGCGGCTTCGTGCGGCGCTACCGGGGTCCGCGGCCGCCTTGACGGCGTTAGACGGGCAGCGCCTGCGCCCCTACGCGCCGGCGCTGCGGTGCCTCAGCCGCCGCCGTTCCAGCGACGCTGCCAGTAGGGCTGGCCATCCAGCGCGATGTCCACCGACAGCGCGGTGTCACGGGCCGTCGAGACGGTGCGCGCCTGCAGGTCGATGTGACCGGCCGCCTGCTGCAGGCGCACCGTGGTGCTGGACTGCATGCGGGCCTGGTCGGGCCGTCCGGCGCTCACCGCAGCACTGTAGGCGTGCTCGATCAACAGCTCCCCGCCATCGACGCGCACGCGCTCGGTGCGGCCCGCCTGCAGCCGCACCCCATCGGTCATCAGGTCCCGGCTGACCGCCCAGGTCTGGCCGCCGCCCAGGTCCTGGGCCGATGCCAGTGCCCCAGGCTGGCGCGGCCCCCAGACCGGCGGATCGCCCTCGGCCGCCGAGGCCAGCGGCAACTCCAGCCGGCTGTCCGGACCGTGGAACAGCGTCAGGCCGGCCGGCAGGGGCGTGGGCCACAAGCGTGGAAAGTCGGCGCAGGCCACGGCCAGGCGCAGGCGCTCGCCCGCTTCGAGCCGGTAGGCCGTGGCCCGCAGTGCCACCGTGAGGCAGGCCGGCTCGCCGGCCGCCAGCCGGTCCTGCAGCCGCGCCCAGCCCGACGTGATCAGCACCGACCGACCGCCAGGCGAGACGACCGAGAGCTTGAGCACCAGGTTCAGCGGCAGCGCACTGGCACACAGACGCAGCTGCGCCCGGGGCACCCCCCGGATTTCCAGGGGCGCCTGCAGCGCCGGGCCGGTGAAACACAGCGAGCGGGCGTCGTCGGCCGCATGATCGTGCGGCAGGGCCGGATCGAGCGCGGTGGTCCAGGGGTCCCAGGCCAGCGAATGCATCCCGATGGTGGGGTCGTACCGGTGCTCGCTCTCGGCCGCAGGGGCGACCGCCGCCTCGAGATCGCCCCCCGCGCCCGGGTACAGCGTGGCCGTGCCTGGCTCCGTCCCCGGTGCCGCGCCCCCTTGCGGCGCGGGCCAGCTGGGCAAAGCCCGCCAGCGGGCGGCCGTGCCCTGCACATACACGCTGACCGCCGGTTCCCGATCGATGCCGTTGGGCTCGTCCTTGAGCCAGCGGTCGAACCAGCGCTGCATCTCCCACAGGCCGGCAGCCGGCGCCTCCCTGGCGGTATCGGGAAACTCATGCTTCCAGGGGCCCATCAGCAGCTTCTTGGGCGCGCGGATCAGCGCATGGTCCAGCGGCGTGCAGTCGGCGTACAGGTCGCGCCAGCCGCAGATGTTGAAGGTGGGGCAGTCGATGCGCGTCACATCGACCCGGCGCGAGCGCCAGAATTCGTCGTCTTCCGGATGGGCGGTGAAGGCCTCCAGCCAGGGCGTGTTGCCCGCCAGGTGCTCGGCCCAGACCTGCGCCCAGCGCCCCTCGCGGTCCTGCCACTGCGGGGGCATCAGGTTGTAGGCCGCCATGCGCGGGCCCCAGTCGGCCCGCATCCAGAAGCCGCTGGCGGTGCCGCCCAGGCCCACCACGCCCCGGTACAGGTCGGACGAGGCGTGAATGGGCACGATGGCTTTCAGGTGCGGCGGACAGGTGGCCGCCGTGGCCAGCGCGGTGATGCCCGGATAGGACACGCCCCACATGCCCACCCGGCCGTCGCACCAGGGCTGGGCGGCGATCCACTCCACCAGGTCGTGGCCGTCCTGCGCCTCGCCGGGGTGGAAGGGGCCCGGGCTCACGCCGCCGGAATTGCCCAGGCCGCGCAGGTCGGCGCTGACCCCGGCATAGCCCAGGGCGGCAAAGTGCCGGTGCAGGCTGTCCACGGCCAGGCGTCCGCCGCGACCATCCTTGTGATAGGGCCCGAAATTGAGCAGAGCCGGCACCCGGGCCGCCCCGTCGGGCCGCACCACATCCAGGGCCAGCTGCACCCCATCGCGCATGGGGGCCAGCAGGTTGCGCTGTTCGATCAAAGTCAAGGACATGGCCGCTCTCCGGATGCCCGGCCCACCGCAGACCGGAAAAGTCAGCGTCCCCCCAGCCGGCCCCCGCCGTCCATGCCGGCAGGGCCCGTCAGCACCTCGCCGATCTCGGCCGCCGCCTCGAAGCCGTGCTGCCGGAACACCGTCAGCACCGCCTCCACGGCTTCGGGCGCGCAGGCCACCAGCAGGCCGCCGCTGGTTTGCGGGTCGGTCAGCAGGGCCTGGTCTTGGGGCGGCAGGCCGGCGGGCAGCTGCACGTCCTGGCCGTAGCCGGCCCAGTTGCGGCCCGAAGCGCCAGTGACCATGCCCTGCATGGCCAGTTCGCGCACGCCGGGGAGCAGGGGCACGGCCGGCCAGTCGATCTCGACCGTGCAGCCGCTGCCGCGCGCCATCTCCAGCGCATGGCCGGCCAGGCCAAAACCGGTCACATCGGTGATGGCGTGCACCCCGTCCAGAGCGGCCAGGGCCGGGCCCGGGGTGTTGAGCTGGGTGGTGGTGGCGATCATCTGGGCGTAGCCCTCGGGCGGCAGGGCGTTCTTTTTGAGGGCGGCCGAGAGCACGCCCACGCCCAGCGGTTTGCCCAGCACCAGCAGGTCGCCCACCCGCGCGCTGGCGTTGCGCCGCACGCGCTCGGGGTGCACCAGGCCCAGCGCCACCAGCCCATAGATGGGTTCGACCGAGTCGATGGTGTGGCCGCCCGCGATCGGGATGCCGGCGGCCTTGCAGACGCTGGCGCCACCTTCGAGGATGCGGCCGATGGTGGTGG
>VERU01000113.1 GCA_018882485.1 Rhodoferax sp.
GCGTACCACCGGGCGGAGTATGCGGGCCAGAAAAGGGATCTGCTGGGGTTTGGGGGGAGTATGTGGACGGGTTAGGGCGGGGGGCGTGATCGGCCGTGTTCGGCCAGAAGCGGCCGGTCACTCTATAGCAATGGACGTATGGTCTTTATAAAACCCGTCAATTGCCTGCGTTCACTTTGACTCTTTCGGCTGCAGATATGGGGTGATATTTTCAACAGCTCGGTCAACGTAGAGCTCCTTTTCCCCAACCGGGGCCACATAGTGCATGGCCGATCTGGCGGCCTCGAGTCCCTCAAATCGTGCAATAACCCATGCAGCTAGGTACTGCGAGGACAGACAGCCACCTGCTGTCGCAACATTGCCATCTGCGTAGAACGGTTGATTCAGCACCTCAACCCCAGCTTCCTGCACCCAAGGCTTAGTAAGCAAATCCGTGCATGCGGGGACAGCGTTTAAGAGCCCGAGTTTTGCCAACATCAAAGTACCTGAACATTGCGCGCCGATAAGTTGCCCAGCGGGGTCAAGCTTCAATCGCCCCATGATGCTCGTGTCATTGGCAATTTCACGGGTTTTCATGCCACTGCCAAAAAGGACAGCATCAGCATCGCAAGCTTCTTCCAACGTGGACTGGGCATGCAAGGTGAGACCATTCATAGAGGTGACCGTCGGAGTCGGGCAGCACAAGGTGACGCGCCAATCAGGTTTCTTGATGCGGTTCAAAAGGCCCAGTGCGACCAGCGAATCTAGTTCATTGAACCCGTCAAATGTGAGTATGGCTATGTGCATATGGTGACTTTAACCGACAGTATCGTTCCGGCTACCCATATCCTTCAGTTGCTGTAGTAGCCAGCTTTGCACTTCGCAGCGACCACTGATGTGCATGTTTTGGACGCCTGTTTTGGGTCGAAAGCGGTCTCCTGTGATGGCAGCGAATTTCTAGGGATGGTCTGCATAACCCCCGGGTATTCCTGCTTGCGCGATGCCCGGGCGGCCCCGACCATATGGAAACATGCAACAAGCTGACCTGGGACTGAATCTGAGCACGAAGCGAACGCGCAAGCGCGAGTTTCTTGCGCAAATGAGCGCAGTGGTGCCGTGGGCCGATCTGGTGTCGCTGATCGCAGCCTACGCGCCCGAGGGCAAGCGTGGGCGGCCACCGTTTGAGGTGGAGACGATGTTGCGCATCCATTTCATGCAGCAGTGGTTCACGCTGAGCGACCCGGCCATGGAGGAGGCGCTGCATGACGTGCCGCTGTTCCGGGAGTTTGCGCGTCTGGGCTGGGATCAGAGGCTGCCCGATGAGAGCACGATCCTGCGGTTTCGCCACTTGCTGGAGAAGCACAAGCTCGCCGAGCAGATTCTGGCCACTGTGAATGACATGCTCGTCGCCCGAGGGCTGTTGCTCAAGGCTGGCACAGTGGTCGATGCAACGCTAATTAGCGCCCCGAGTTCGACCAAGAACCAGAGCGGCGAACGAGACCCGCAGATGCATCAGAGCAAGAAGGGAAACCAGTGGTACTTCGGCATGAAGGCGCATATCGGCGTGGACGCCGAATCCGGCCTGGTGCACACGGTGCGTGGGACGGCGGGCAACGTCAATGACGTGGTCGAGGCCAACAGCCTGCTGCACGGGCAAGAGAGCGTGGTGTTTGCCGACGCGGGTTACCAGGGTGCCGACAAGCGCCCGGATGCCAAGGACGACGTTACCTGGAACATTGCCATGCGCCCGGGCAAGCGCAGGGCATTGGACGTCGAGGACGAGGCGGACCAATGCATCGAGCAGGCCGAGCGGCTCAAGGCCAGCGTGCGGGCGAAAGGAGAGCACCCGTTTCGGGTGATCAAGCGCCAGTTCGGGCATGTGAAGGTGCGTTACCGGGGGTTGGTCAAGAACACGGCGCAGCTCAAGACCTTGTTCGCGTTGTCCAACCTGTGGCAGGTCCGCAAGAAGTTGTTGCCACTGTATGGACCAGTCCGTCTGAAATCGATGGCAATGGCCTGAAATGCAACGAAAAGGGACAGTCGGCGACGGAAGACTTGTGCGCACGCCGACGAAACCCATGCGCGCGTCTCGAATCATGAATTCTTCGGCACTACTCACACTGGATGCCATTTATTCAGACTGTCCCTAATCGTGACATAAACCTGTTAAATTTTTTACCAAAGGGGATGTTATGGATAAGAAATATATCGGATTGATATTTCTGCTACTGGCGGCAGTGCAAATATTTATCGCATTGCGAATTGCACGAACTAAGAAATCTCAGACCTCAAAGCCTGAGGCACAGGTAAATGCAGAGATAAAAAAACTGAACAACATAAGCCGCGCTGTTCAAGTAACGGCTCTGGTCGTTTTTGTTGTGTACATTTTTCTAAAGGGTTGATATGAGTAATACGGATGTCTACATCGCAGTAGTTGGTGGTTCGCAAAGTGTTTATACCGCTGGCAGCGGTATATCAATCTTGTCGGCAACGGGACAAGCAATCGCCGGTGTTATCTCGGCTGTAGCACCAATCGGCGGTGCTATTGCGGTAAATCCTGCTGCGGGACTTATCACGCTGGTCAGGATTGGCATGGATGCGAATTCGGCGAATCAAGTCAATGTTGGTGATGCACTAAGTATTGTTGGAAACAGTGTTTCCGTTATAGCAGCAGTATGTGCAGTGGTACCGGGTGGTCAGCCGATTGCACTTAGTTTGGCAATCATTGGCCGTGCAATGGCTTTGGCGGGTATTGGTTTGTCGTTGCTAGATATCAACTACCCAATCAACCCCACCGTCAACACCGCCACCACCTCCGCCCTGGCCTGGGTCCCCTATAGCTGCCCCATCATCCTCGACCTAGACGGCGGTGGCATCAGCAACAGCGCCATAGAGCCCGGATACCCCATCCTCTTTGACCACGACGGCGACGGCCTGCGCAACGCCACGGGCTGGGTGGGTGCGGGCGAGGCCATTGTGGTGCGCGACCTCAATGGCAATGGCACGATTGATTCGGGGCGTGAAATCTTTGGTGACAACACCCTGCTCACCCGGGGAGCCCGAGCGGGGCAACGCGCAGCCAACGGCTTTGAGGCACTGGCCGATCTGGCGTTCGCCACAAAAGCTTCTACCGCCCCTTCAGCGATGACCCGACGCGAACGGCCGCTGCACTGGCGCTGCCCAATAGCATTCCTGCAGCCGCCGGGCGGCTTCCAGCAGGGCGTCCAGCGAGTTGGCAGTGGAAAAGCGTAGAAAGCGGCCGGTGTCTGCCTCGCCGAAGTCGCGTCCGGGCGTGACAGCCACGCGGCAGCGTCGCAGGATTTCGAAGGCCAGTTCCCAGCTGCCGGGCAGCTGCAGGCGCTGGCACATCGCCGAGGCGTCGGCCCAGACATAGAACGCGCCATCGGGCCGCACCGGGACTTTCAGGCCGGCTTGTTCCAGCGCCGGGATGAAGGCATCGCGGCGCGCCCGGAACTCGGCCCGACGGGCTTCGAAGAGGGCCAGGCTGGCGGGCTCGAAGCAGGCCAGTGCGGCCTGTTGCGCCAGTGCGCTGGGGCAGATGTAGAGGTGCTGGGCCATTTGCTCGGCCACCTCCACCAGCGGTTCGGGCAGCACCATCCAGCCCAGCCGCCAGCCGGTCATGCCGAAATACTTGCTGAAGCTGTTGATGCTGACCACATCCTCGCCCAGCGCCAGCGCGCTCTGGCCGTAGCGGCTGTCATGGCTCAGGCCCAGGTAGATTTCGTCGGCGATCAGCACGCCGTCGCGCTCCCGCACCAGCGCGTGGATGCGCCGCAGTTCCTCCGGCTCGATGGAGGTGCCGGTGGGGTTGGACGGCGAGGCCAGCAGCACACCCCGGGTGCGCGCATTCCAGGCCTGGCGGACCTGCTCGGCTCCGGGCTGGAAGCGCTGCTCGGCGCGGGTCGGCAGCAGCACCGCCTGCCCGTCCGCCATGCTGACGAACTGCCGGTTGCAGGGGTAGCAGGGATCCGGCATCAGGATCTCGTCGCCGGTCTCCACCAGCGCCAGGCAGGCCAGCTGCAGAGCGGCCGAGGCGCCCGAGGTGACGAGGATCCGCGATGCTGGCACCTGCAGGCCGAAATGCTGGCCGTACCAGTCGCTCAGGCATTGGCGCAATTCGGGCAGGCCGGCCGCCGGCGTGTAGCGGGTGTGGCCGCGCTGCAGCGCCTGCTCGGCCGCCTCACGCACGCCGGGCGGGACTTGGAAATCGGGTTCACCGATGTTCAGGTAGATCATGGCCGGGTCGTGCGGACCGCTGTGGCGCACCAGCTCGTCCGCCGCCTTGGCGATCTCCATCACATAGAACGGCTGCGCGCGGCGGGCGCGGGCAGACAGCTTCACGGCCGTGGTTCGTTGCGGGGCTGGGCGACTTCGACCGGCCGAAGGCTGGGCGCCAGCGCATTGAGCACCGCGTTCACATAGCGGTGCCCGTCGGTTCCGCCGAACTCCTTGGCCAGCTCGACGCACTCGTTGAGCACCACCCGCCATGGCACATCCGGGCAGTGCTGCAGTTCGTAGACACCGATCCACAGCACGCCGTGCTCGATGGGGGAAAGCTCGGTCAGTTTGCGGTCCAGGCGGGGTGTGATGAGGCCATCCAGCGTGTCGGCCTGGGCCACACATCCCTGGAGCAGCGCATCGAAGTGGGCTTCATCGGCCTTGGAAAACCCGGCCAGGTCTCGGGTGAAGGCGTCCACCTCGGCCAGGGCGTTGCGACCCACCAGGTGCTGGTAAAGGCCTTGCAGTGCAAATTCCCGGGCGCGGGTGCGGCCCGATTTGCTGGCCGCCTTGCGGGTGCCGGAGCGGGTCAGGCCGGTGCGGCTTTGCCGGGGCGGACGGACACCGTAGGGGCGCGGGTCATCGGCATCCATCACAGCTGGTCCATCAGGTGCGCCATTTCGACGGCCACCCGGGCGGCATCGCGTCCCTTGTCAACCTGTCGGGCCTGCGCCTGTTCCAGGTTTTCCGTGGTCAGGATGGCATTGGCCACTGGCAGCTGGTAATCGAGCGCGATCCGGGTCACGCCGGCGCCCGATTCGTTGGCCACCAGCTCGAAGTGGTAGGTTTCGCCCCGGATCACGCAGCCCAGGGCGATCAGGGCGTCGTAGCGCGATTTCTCGGCCAGGGCCTGCAGGGCTACCGGGATCTCGAGCGCCCCCGGCACCTGCACCAGGTCGATGTTTTTGTCCTGCACCCCGAGCGCCAGCAGCTCGTCGCGGCAGGCCCGGGCCAGGGTGTTGGTGATGTCTTCATTGAAGCGGGCCTGCACCAGCCCGATCGTGAGGCGGCGCCCATCGAGTCGCCGGTCACCGGTCTGCAGCGTGCCGCTGTCCTTGCCAAACATGAGCGTGTGTCCTGTCTATAGAAGAGTAGAAGAGAGAAGAGCCCTCAGGGGGCGATGTAGCCGGCGATTTCGAGCCCGTAGCCGGCCATGCTCGGCATGCGACGCGGCTGGCCCAGCAACTGCATGCGGCGCACGCCGCATTCGCGCAGGATCTGGGCCCCGATGCCGTAGGTGCGCAGGTCCAGGCGGCTGCGCTCGGGGCCGTGGCTGGCCCGCGCCGTGCCGTCAAACTGGGCGAGCAGCTGCTCGGCCGTTTCTCCGCAGTTGAGCAGCACCAGCACGCCCCGACCGTCGGCGGCGATGCGTTGCAGGCTGGCGTCCAGGCTCCAGGAGTGCAGGGTGCGACCGGTCTCCAGGGCATCGAGCACCGACAGCGGTTCGTGCACCCGGGCCACCACGGTGTCGCTGGCGTTCCATTGCCCCATCACCAGCGCCAGGTGCAGGCCCTGTGCCGGCTTGTCGCGGAAGGCGTGGGCGGTGAATTCGCCGAAGGCGGTGCGCAGGGGCCGCGAGCCCACGGGTTCGATCAGGGATTCGACCCGGCTGCGGTGTTCGATCAGGTCGGCGATGGTGCCGATCTTCAGGCCATGTTCGGCGGCGAAGCGCTGCAGGTCGGGCAGTCGCGCCATGGTGCCGTCGTCCTTCATGATCTCGCAGATCACGGCCGCGGGCGTGCAGCCGGCCATGGCCGCCAGGTCGCAGCCGGCTTCGGTGTGGCCGGCGCGCATCAGCACGCCGCCGTCCACCGCCTGCAGCGGAAACACATGGCCGGGTTGCACCAGGTCCTGCGCCACGGCGTCGCGGGCGACGGCCACGCGCACGGTGTGGGCCCGGTCGGCCGCCGAAATGCCGGTACTCACCCCTTCGGCCGCCTCGATGGACACCGTGAAGGCGGTGCCTTTCTTGTCGCCATTGCGCACCGCCATGGGGGGCAGTTGCAGGCGCTCACAGCGCTCGCGGGTGAGGGTCAGGCAGATCAGGCCGCGGCCATGCTTGGCCATGAAGTTGATGGCCTCGGGGGTGACGTGGTCGGCCGCGAGCACCAGGTCGCCCTCGTTCTCGCGGTCTTCCTCGTCGACGAGGATCACCATGCGGCCGGCGGCCAGTTCCGCCACCAGCTCGGGAATGGGTGAAATGGGCATCGGCGGATTGTAGGCGGGGGTGCACCTTCAGGCCGGGCCCCGGCCGCCGTGGGGCCGGGCGCGCAGGCGCAGGTCGTCGCCGACGGTCACGGCCTCGACGAAGCGCCAGCGCAGGCGGGCGTCCAGGCCCGGCAGGGTGCCCAGCGCGGCCATCTCGCGGCCTTCGCCCAGCAGGCACGGCGCCAGGTAGACCAGCAGCTCGTCGACCAGCCCCTCGCGCAGGAACGAGCCGTTGAGCTTGTGCCCCGCCTCCACGTGCAGTTCGTTGATGCCGCGCGCGCCCAGGTCGGCCAGCATCGCCGCGAGCGCCACCTTGCCGGAGGGCCCGGGCTGCAGCCGCACCTGCGCCCCGGCGGCCTCCAGCGCGGCGCGCCGCGCCGCGTCTTCCACCGCCGCATACACGGCCACCGTGCCCGGCGCAGGCAGGATGCGGGCGTCCGCCGGCAACTGCAGCCGGGAGTCGACGACGATGCGCTGGGGTTGCCGCGGGGTGGGCACCCACCGCACGTCGAGCCGGGGGTCGTCTTCCAGCACGGTGCCGATGCCGGTGAGCACGGCCCCGGCCCGGCGGCGCCAGGCGTGGCCGTCGGTGCGAGCGGCCTCGCCGGTGATCCATTGGCTGGTGCCGTCGGGCAGCGCGGTGCGGCCGTCCAGCGAGGCGGCGATCTTCATGCGCACGAACGGGCGGCCGCGCTCGAAGCGGGAGAAGAAGCCGATGTTGATTTCCCGCGCCGCGGCGGCGATGGCGGCGTCGGCGGGCACGCCGGGGCTGGCCGTCACCACCTCGATGCCTGCCGCGCGAAGGCGCTGCAGGCCCTGGCCGGCCACCAGCGGGTTCGGGTCGCCGGCGGCCACGACCACGCGCGCCAGGCCGGCCGCCACCAGGGCGTCGCAGCACGGCGGCGTGCGGCCGTGGTGGGCGCAGGGCTCGAGCGTCACCCAGGCCGTGGCGCCGCGCAGGTCGGCACCCGCGGCAGCGGCCTCGCGCAGCGC
>VERU01000114.1 GCA_018882485.1 Rhodoferax sp.
CGGTAGCGCAACAGCACCAGGCCCAGGGCGACCGCGCCAAACAGGGCCAGCACCAGCAGCGCGGCCCGCCAGCCCGCCTGGTCGGACAGCAGTCCGCCCAGCGGCGGGCCCAGGCAGGCGAAGGCGGCCAGTCCGCTGAGGGCCCGCGACATCACCCGCGTCCCCTGGTCGGGGGGGTAGAGGTCGCGCACGATGGCCCGGGCGCACACCACCCCGGCGCCCATGGCCAGGCCCTGCACACCGCGCCAGGCGATCAGCGCCGACACATCGCCGGCCCAGGCGCAGCCGACCGAGGCCAGGGTGTAGGCCAGCAGGCCGCCCAGCAGCACGGGACGGCGGCCGAAACGGTCCGACAGCGGGCCGGCCAGCAATTGGGACAGGCCAAAGGCCAGCAGCAGCACGCTGAGGGTCTGCTGGGCCTGTGGCATGCCGGCGTGCAGATCGGCGGTGAGCGCCGGCAGGGCTGGCAGGTACAGATCGGTGGTCAGTGGCTGCAGACCCAGCAGCAGGGCCAGCAGCGCAACCACCGTGGTCGCCGGCATTCGGGGCGGCGCCATGTTCATGAGGAATGTGTCGAGGCAGGCCGGGGCAGCCGGCTGCGGGCCACGCGGCGCAGCAGCGCGGTCAGCGACAGGGCGGCGAAGGTCAGCGCCACCACCAGGCCGATCCAGAATCCGGGGGCGCCCATGGGTTGATCCGGTGCCAGCGGCAGCCACACCGGCGCCAGGCCCAGGGCACAGCCCAGCGGCAATGACAGCCCCCAGAAGGACGCCAGGTGGATCACCATGGGCGCGCGGGTCACCTTGTAGCCGCGCAGGGCGCTGCTGGCCGCCACCTGCAGCCCGTCGCTGAGCTGGAACACCGCGGCCAGCAGCAGCAGCCGGGCGGCCAGCGTGGTCACGGCGGCATCGTGGGTGTACAGGCCGGCGATCTGCCGGCTGCCCAGCGCCATGCCGAGGGCGGCCGTGGCCGACAGCGTGAGCGCCATCCCGATGCCCACCCAGGCCCGGAACCGGGCTTCGGCAGGTCGTCCCGCGCCCAGCGAATGACCGATGCGGGTGAGCATGGCCAGCCCCACGCTCATGGGCAGCATGAAGGTCACCGACGCCGCATTGAGCGCGATCTGGTGCGCCCCGACTTCGACCGCGCCAAACCGCGCCAGCAAAAGCGCAATCAGCCCGAAGGCACTGGTTTCCGCGAAATAGGTCACCCCGATCGGCAGGCCCAGCCGCAGCAGCATGGCCAGCACCGGCCCGTCGGGCCACTCGAAGCGCGCGAAGGGCCAGGTCGCCCGGTAGGCCGGCGCGCGGGCGATCCAGACCAGCAGGGCCGCCAGGCTGAACCAGGTGCTGGCCAGCACCGCCCAGGCGCAGCCCAGGCCGCCCAGCCGCGGCAGCCCGCCCAGCCCATGCACCAGCAGGGCACTCAGCGCCACATGCAAGCCCAGTGCCGCCAGGGCGACCACCATCATGGGGCGGGTCTGGTTCAGGCTCGCGCTGTAGCCGTACAGCACCCGGTAGGCGGCGAAAGCCGGCAGCCCGGCGCTGGAGATCCGCACGAAGTCGGCGGCCAGCTCCTGCACCGCCGGCTGCAGCGCCAGCCGGTCGAACACCGGAATCACCGCCCAGTTCAGCCCGGCCGCCACCAGTCCGACGGCCAGCGCCTTCCAGAGGCCCTGGCGCACCACCTGCGGCACCCGGTCCAGCGCACCGGCTCCCACATGGTGGGCGATCACCGGATTGACCGACAGCATCAGGCCAATCAGCGTGACATTGCTGATCAGCCAGATCGACGCCCCCAGCGATACGCCGGCGAGGTCCTGCGCGGAGGCGTTGCCGGCCATCATCACCGCCGTGGCCGACAGGCCCACCGAGGCCAGCTGTCCCACCAGGATGGGCCAGGCCAGGCGCCAGAGAGAAAGGATTTCAGCCCCCACGCTCGTCACTGCGTGTACGTCGCTGCCCCCCGGGGGGGCGTTCGCAGCTCGGGACGGCCCGGCGCTGCTCATGCTGCCCCCACGGTCGTCACGTCAACGGCCCCTCAGGAAAAGGGCGTCGAGCTCGCGTAGCGTGAGCTGGCGCCAGGTGGGGCGGCCGTGGTTGCACTGGTCGGCCCGCTCGGTGGCTTCCATCTGGCGCAGCAGGGCATTCATCTCATCGAGGCTCAGGCGGCGGTTGGCGCGCACCGCGCCGTGGCAGGCCATGCTGGCGAGCAGCTCGTCCTGCGCGCGCTCCAGCACGGTGCTGGCCGGCAGCGCCGCCAGGTCGGCCAGCACCCCGCGCGCCAGCGCCACGGCGTCGCCCTGCGCCAGCGCGGCGGGCACGGCCCGCACCGCCAGGGTGCGGACCGACAGGGGGGTCACCTCCAGACCCAGGGCGGCCAGGGCCTCGGCCTGTTCCTGGGCGGTGGCCAGCTCGGTGGGCGTGGCGGCAAAGGGTGCGGGCAGCAGCAGGGCCTGTCGGGGCAGGCTGGCCTGGGATGAGGATCCGCGCTGCGCCTTGAGCTGCTCGTAGACGATGCGTTCATGCGCGGCATGCATGTCCACCAGCACCAGGCCCTGGGTGTTCTCGGCCAGGATGTACACCCCCTGCAACTGCGCCAGGGCCCGGCCCAGCGGCCAGTCGCCCGGGGGCAGGGAGGCCGCCGGGCCCGGGCCTCCGGCGGCGGCCGGGGTGGGGTCGGCGGCGCGGGCGGTGTCCTGCCCAGGCCTCGACCACAGCGCGCTCAGGTCGCTGACCGGAATGCCCGAGCGAAAGGCGCCCGGTGCGAAGGTTTCGCGCGGCTCGAAGTGCAGTCCGGCCTGCCGGTCCGGCCCCCTGTCGGTGCATGGGGGGGGAGGCGAGGGCAGCTCGGGGTCGACCGGCGGGGCCGGGCTGGCGGCTCCGGCGCGCGAGGGCGCCAGGGCCTGTTCGAGCGCGTGGCGTACGGCCTGATGCACCTCGCGGGCATCGCGGAAGCGCACCTCGATCTTGGTGGGATGCACGTTCACATCCACCCGGGACGGGTCGATGCCGAGGAACAGCACGTAGGCGGGCTGCCGTTGTCCGTGCAGCACGTCCTCGTAGGCGCTGCGGGCGGCATGGGCCAGCACCTTGTCGCGCACGAAGCGGCCGTTGACATAGGCGTACTGGTGGTCGGCCCGCGCCCGTGACGCGGTGGGGGTGCCCGTCAGCCCGGTGACCTCCAGCGTCGGCCCGGTCCCGTCACCGCCGGTGAGCCGCCGCACCGGCAGCGCCTGCGAGGCGAACTCCGCGCCGAGCACGTCGGCGATGCGTTGCGTCAGCGCCTGCGGTCCGTCACAGCGTCGCCACTGCTCGACCAGGCGGCCCTCATGCCAGACGGCGAAGCCGACCTCCGGCCGCGCCAGTGCATGGCGGCGCACCGCCTCGATGCAGTGCGCGAGTTCGGTGGCGTCCGACTTGAGGAACTTGCGCCGCGCCGGCGTGCTGAAGAACAGCTCCTTGACCTCCACCGTGGTCCCGCGGGTCCGCGCCGCCGGCTGCAGCTCACCCGTCCGGCCGTCGAGGATGTGGGCATGATTGTGGCCTTCAGCCCTTGTCAGTATTGAACAGTCTGCTATGGAGTTAATAGCGGCAAGCGCCTCGCCCCGGAACCCCATGGTCTGCACCGATTCCAGGTCCGACAGGCTGTGGATCTTGCTGGTGGCATGGCGCATGAAGGCCAGCGGCAGTTCCTCTGGTGGCATGCCCTGGCCGTCGTCTTCGACCACGATGCGCCGCACCCCGCCGGCCTGCAGCCGCACCGTGACCTGCGTGGCCCCGGCGTCCAGCGCGTTGTCCACCAGTTCCCGCACCACGGAGGCGGGCCGTTCCACCACCTCGCCGGCCGCGATCTGGCTGATCAGTTCATCGGGCAAGGCCCGGATCGGCCGGCGGTCCCTGGCCGGTGGCGCGGTGGGGACGGCAGGCAGTGGTGTGGACACCCGTCGATTCTAGGCGGCGCCTCAACCGATGACGGCCACCGCCTTGACCAGCGCCCAGACGCGGTCGCCCGGCTGCAGGGCCAGGGCATGGACCGACTTGCGCGTCAGCCGGGCCAGCAGTGGCACCTGCCCGCAGCGCAGGCGCACCAGGCACTGCGAAGGGTGGGGCTGCGCCGCGATCGCCTCGACCTCAGCGGGCAGGTGGTTCTGGACGCTGGTCTGCGCGGGCTCCACGGTCTGCAGGCTCACATCACGCGCCAGAATGCGCAGCCGCACCGCGCTGCCCGGCGGCCGTCCCGTGTCGGCCACCCAGAAGCTGCCCCCTTCGAAGCTGGTCTGCGCCAGATGCCATTCCGGGTCGCGGGTCGTGATGCGGGCATGCACCAGGGTGCCCGCATCGTCCCCCGCCAGCCCGGGTGGGTCGAGCGCCGTGAGCACCGACACGGCCGGTCCGCTGGCGTGCACCCGGCCGTCCCGCAGCACCACCAGCTGGTCGGCCAGCCGAACCACCTCGTCGGCCGAATGGGTGACGTAGAGCATCGGGATGCTCAGCTCGTCGCGCATCCGTTCCAGCCAGGGCAGGATCTCCTGCCGTCGCGCTGCGTCCAGCGCGGCCAGCGGCTCGTCCAGCAGCAGCAGGCGCGGCCCGGTGGCCAGCGCCCGCGCGATGGCCACCCGCTGGCGTTCACCGCCCGACAGCTGGTCGGCGCGCCGGTGCAGCAGATGGCCGATGCCCAGCAGCGCGACAGCCGCCTGCAGCGCCTCGTCGCCGGCGGGCGGGCGGGCGCGTCGCAGCCCGTACTGCAGGTTGCCCTGCACATCCAGGTGCTCGAACAGGCTGGCCTCCTGGAAGACATAGCCCAGCGGGCGCTGCCAGGTGGGCCGGCAGACGCCCGACGCGTCGTCCTGCCACAGCTCGCCGCCGACCCGAATGCTTCCCCGGGCCGCAGGCTCCAGCCCGGCCACGCAACGCAGCACCGTGGTCTTGCCCGACCCCGAGACCCCGAACAGCACCGTGATTCCCCGCCCGGGCAGTTCGAGGTCGAGCGCCAGCGAAAACTCCGCACGGGCCAGTGACAGTCGCAGCTGCAGCGACCCGGCATCCTGCGGAGACAGGGTGGCCGGCTTCACGGCAGCACCCGCGCACTGCGCCGGCGCAGCAGGGCCAGGACCAGCAGCACGACGAAGGAGAACAGCAGCATGCCGCCGGCCAGCAGATGCGCCTGCGCGTACTCCATGGCCTCCACATGGCCGTAGATCTGGGTCGAGACCACCCGGGTCTTGCCCGGGATGTTGCCGCCGATCATCAGCACGACGCCGAACTCGCCCACCGTGTGGGCGAAACTGAGGATGGCCGCCGTGATCAGGCCCGGGCGCGCCAGCGGGAGCGCGACCGTGAAGAAGGCGTCCAGCGGTCGCGCGCGCAAGGTGGCCGCCACCTCCAGCGGACGCTTGCCCAGCGCCTCGAACGCATGCTGGATCGGCTGCACCGCGAACGGCAGCGAGAACAGCAGCGAGCCGATCAGCAGGCCGGCGAACGTGAAGGACAGCACTCCCCATCCGAGGGCCTGGGTCAGCCGGCCCAGCGGTCCGTTCGGACCCATGGCCACCAGCAGGTAGAAGCCCAGTACCGAGGGCGGCAGCACCAGCGGCAGGGTGACCAGCGCGCTGACCGGCGCCCGCCAGCGCGAGGCCGTCTGCGACAGCCACCAGGCCAGCGGGGTGGCCAGCAACAGCAGGAGCAGGGTCGTGAGGGTGGCGAGCTCCAGCGTCAGGCGGACGGCAGAGACGGCGTCGTTCGACAGAAGCGCATTCATGCGTCGGGGGCTCCGGGGCGGGCGGGCTCGGTCTGCCCTCAGCGGGTGTAACCGTGGGCCCGGATCACGGCCCAGGCCCGTTCGCCGCGCAGATAGGCCAGCAGCGCGGCGGCTGCGGGCTGGTTGCGTCCGGCCGCCAGCAGCACCCCATCCTGCCGGACCGGGTCGTGCAAGGCGCTCGGGACCACCCAGCCCGATCCCTGCGCGATGCGTCCGTCGGCGTAGACCTGCGACAGGGCCAGCAGGCCCAGCTCGGCGTTTTCGCTGGCCACGAACTGGTAGGCCTGTGCGATGTTTTCGCCCTGCACGATGCGGGGCTGCCATTGCGCCAGCAGGCCGAGCCCGGCGAGGGCCTGCACCGCCGCCCGGCCGTAGGGCGCCAGCCTGGGGTTGGCGATGGCCAGCCGCTGCGCGCCTGCAGCGCGCAGCACCTCGCCGCGCGGGTCGACCCGGCCGGGCTGACGGCTCCACAGCACCAGCCGCCCGATGGCATAGGTGAAGCGGGATCCGGCGACCCCAAGGCCTTCGTCCTCCAGTCGGCGCGGCGTCTCCTCGTCCGCCGACAGCAGCACCTGGAAGGGTGCCCCGTTGCGGATCTGCGCGTAGAGTGCTCCGGTCGCGCCAAAGGCGAGCACCGCCCGGTGACCGGTGTCCTGCTCGAAGACCTGGGCGATCTTCTGCATCGGGGCGGAGAAGTTGGCCGCGACCGCCACCACCACCTCGGCGCCGCGCGCCACGCCCGTCAGCGTCAGCGCGGCCAGCCCGGCCAGCAGGCGGGGCAAAAGCCTGGAACGTGTCGTGGGCCTCATGAGCGCTATTCTATTGGTGAATAGCGATGCGCTGCTCCGGGTCGCCACCCTGGGTCATGGCACCGCGGCCTGCCGGCTGCTCCGGCAACGCCCTGGGGGCCCGTGATAATGCCGGCCATGGACCTGGTTGCCACCCTGATCGACTTCATCCTGCATGTGGACCGCTACCTCGAGGCGTTCGTGCGCGATCACGGCGCCTGGGTGTATGCGCTGCTGTTTCTGGTGATCTTTGTCGAGACCGGTGTGGTGGTCATGCCCTTCCTGCCGGGAGACTCGCTGCTCTTCGTGGTCGGCGCCCTGTGCGGCCTGGGCCTGATGGACTACGGGTTGAGCGTGTCCCTGCTGCTGGCTGCGGCGGTGCTCGGCAACCAGAGCAACTACGCGCTGGGCCGGTTCTTCGGCCCCCGTGTGTTCCGCTGGGACAACTCGCGCCTGTTCAACAAGGCCGCCTTCGACCGCACCCATGCCTTCTACGAGCGCTATGGCGGCATCACGCTGGTGGCGGCCCGCTTCATGCCCTTTGTCCGGACCTTCGCGCCGTTCGTGGCCGGTGTCGGCCGCATGACCCACCGCAAGTTCTCCTTCTACGATGTGTCGGGCGGCCTGCTCTGGGTGGGTGGTCTGGTCACCGTGGGGTATTTCTTCGGCAACATGCCCTTCGTCAAGGCGCATCTGGAGAAGATCATCTGGGCCATGATCCTGCTGCCGGGCCTGCTGGTGCTGGCCGGCGGCTGGCGGGCGCGCCGCGCCGCTGCCCGGGGCGCGCGATGACCGAAGTCGATTTCACCGGCCTGACGGCACACCAGCGCTACAAGCTGATGGCCAGCCTGATCGTGCCGCGGCCGATCGCGCTGGTGACCACGCTGGGCGCATTGGGCGTGGCCAATG
>VERU01000600.1 GCA_018882485.1 Rhodoferax sp.
CTACCAGGGGCGGCCCGGCGGCTTCGACGAGTCGAAAGCCCGCTTCGCCCAGGACACGACGGCCCGCACCCTGGCCGACGCGGTGCGCGGGGCCGATGTGTTCCTGGGCTGCTCGGCCGCCGGTGTGCTGACCCCCGAGATGGTCGCCAGCATGGCCGAGCGGCCCATCATCCTGGCGCTGGCCAATCCGGAACCGGAAATCCGGCCCGAGCTGGCCAAGGCCGTGCGGCCGGACTGCATCATCGCCACCGGCCGTTCGGACTACCCGAACCAGGTGAACAACGTGCTGTGCTTCCCCTACATCTTCCGTGGGGCCCTGGATTGCGGCGCCACCAAGATCACCGAGGCCATGAAACTGGCCTGCGTGCGGCAGATCGCCGACCTGGCCAAGGCCGACATCAGCGAGGAAGTCGCCACCGCCTATGCCGGCAAGGAGCTGGTGTTCGGGCCGGACTACCTGATCCCCACGCCCTTCGACTCCCGGCTCATCCTGCGCATCGCCCCGGCGGTGGCGAAGGCCGCCCAGGAATCCGGGGTGGCGATGCGCCCGATCGCCGACCTGGACGCCTACCGCCAGCAGCTCAGCCGCTTCGTCTACCAGACCGGCATGTTCATGCGCCCGGTCTTTACCGCCGCCAAGGCGGTCCCCACCTCGGCCAAGCGGGTGGCTTACGCGGAAGGTGAAGACGAACGGGTGCTGCGTGCGGCCCAGCTGGCGGTCGACGAGGGGCTGGCGCATCCGATCCTGATCGGACGCCCGGCCGTCATCGAATCGCGGCTGCTCAAGGCCGGCCTGCGCATCCGCCTGGGCCAGGACGTGGAATGCGTCAACCCCGAGGAGGATGCCCGCTTTCGCCAGTACTGGGAGACCTACCACCGGCTGATGGGACGGCGCGGGGTGTCGGTGGATGCCGCCAAGGCGGCGGTGCGCCGCTCCAACACGCTGATCGCCTCGCTGATGATGCGCCTGGGCGATGCCGACGCGATGCTGTGCGGGCTGGTCGGACGCTACGACGGCCACCTGGAACATGTGCGCGAGGTGATCGGCCTGCGACCGGGCGGCTCCGGCCTGGCCGCGCTCAACGCGCTGATGATGGATCGGCGCACCCTGTTCATTGCCGACACCTTCGTCAACGAAGACCCCAGCGCCGAGCAGCTCGCCGGCATCGCCCTGATGGCCGCCGACGAGGTGCGCGGGTTCGGTCTGCCGCCCAAGGTGGCCTTTCTGTCCCACTCGATGTACGGCAGTTCCAGCCGGCCGTCGGCGATCAAGATGCGCCAGGCGCACGAGCTCTTCATGCGCCTGGCCCCGGATGTGGAATGCGACGGCGAGCTGCACGGCGACGCCGCGCTGTCCGAGGACATCCGGCGGCGCGCCCTGATGGAGGGCAAGCTATCGGGAGAAGCCAATATCCTGATCTGCCCCAATCTGGACGCGGCCAACATCCTGTTCAACGTGCTGAAGATGACGGGTGGCCAGGGCGTGACGGTCGGCCCGATCCTGATGGGTGCCGCCGCGCCAGCCCATGTGCTCACGCCCTCGGCCACCGTGCGCCGGGTGGTCAACATGACGGCGCTGGCAGTGGCCAACAGCGCGCGGCGGGCGGCCGCAGGCGGCTGAAGCCCGCCCCGGGGGTTTTCCGGGATAGCCGCAGGTCTGGCCAGCGGGCACACTTGGCATTGTTCTTGCACCTGCGGGCTGGGCGGCGTGGGCCGATGGCCGGGCCTGCCC
>VERU01000115.1 GCA_018882485.1 Rhodoferax sp.
GTCTATGCTCGGGTTCGAGACTGGATCCCGGTGCGGCCAGCCCCTGTCAGGGCCGGCGCGCCGGAGTTCCGCTCGGAGCAGCACACAGGTATGAAAGCAGTCATTCTGGCGGGCGGTCTGGGAACCCGGATTTCGGAGGAAACCCACCTGCGCCCCAAACCCATGATCGAGATCGGCGGCAAACCGATCCTGTGGCACATCCTGAAGATGTATTCAGCCCACGGCGTGAACGAGTTCGTGATCTGCTGTGGCTACAAGGGCTACATCATCAAGGAATACTTCGCCAACTACTTCCTGCACAGCTCGGACGTCACCTTCTGCATGGCCAACAACCGCATGGAAGTGCACCAGAAGCATGCCGAGCCCTGGCGCGTGACGCTGGTCGACACCGGGGAGGACACCATGACGGGCGGACGCCTGCGCCGGGTCGCTGACTACATCCGCGACGAGGAGGCCTTCTGCTTCACCTACGGCGACGGCGTGGCCGACCTCGACATCACGGCGGAGATGGCCTTTCACCGTCAGCACGGCAAGCTGGCGACCGTGTGCGCGGTTCAGCCTCCGGGCCGTTATGGCGCACTGCGGCTGAGCCAGGGCCGGGTCGAGGGGTTTACCGAAAAGCCCCGCGGTGACGGCGGGCTGATCAACGGCGGATTCTTTGTGCTGTCGCCCGCCTGTCTGGACCGGATAGCCGGTGACTCCACGTCCTGGGAACTGGAGCCGCTGTCCGGTCTGGCGTCGGATGGGCAACTGATGGCCTTCGAGCATCCGGGCTTTTGGCAGCCCATGGACACCTTGCGGGAAAAGAACCTGCTGGAAGACCTGTGGCAGCGGGGCGCGGCACCGTGGAAGATGTGGTGAGCGGGGGACCCAGCGCCGATTTCTGGCGTGGCAAGACGGTGCTGCTGACCGGCCACACCGGATTCAAGGGCGCCTGGCTGGCGTTCTGGCTGCGGGAGTGGGGTGCGCGCGTGACGGGCCTGGCCCTGCCGCCGGTCACCCGGCCCAGCCTGCACACCTTGCTGGGTCCCGACCTGGTGCACGACTACCACGAGGTCGATATCCGGGATGCAGCGGCCGTCACGGCCGTGGTGCGGGCCGTGCGTCCCGATATCGTGCTGCATCTGGCAGCTCAGGCGCTGGTGCGTGCCAGTTACCGGGAGCCGGTGGCGACCCTGGGCACCAACATCATGGGGACCGCCCATGTGCTGGATGCGCTGCGGGGGGTGGGCGAGACCCGGGTGGCGCTGATGATCACCACGGACAAGGTGTACCGCAACGATGGCCGGTCGCAGCCCTATCGCGAGGACGACCGGCTGGGAGGGCACGACCCCTACAGCGCCAGCAAGGCCGCCAGCGAACTGGTCATCGCCAGTTACCGGGATGCCTACCTGAGCGAACAGGGGGTGGCGGTGGCGTCGGCGCGGGCCGGCAATGTGATCGGCGGTGGCGACTGGTCCGAAGATCGGCTCATTCCGGATGCGGTTCGCGCCTGGCAGGCCGGGCAGACGCTGCAGGTCCGCCACCCTGACGCGGTGCGGCCCTGGCAGCATGTGCTGGAACCGCTGGCGGGCTACCTGACGCTCGCCCAGGCCTTGTGGCACCGTCCGTCCGGCGCGGGAGCCTACAACTTCGGCCCTGACACCGGATCGGCCGCATCGGTGCAGCAGGTGCTCGAATTGGCCCGCAAGGCTTATGGATCGGGCATAGTTTGCTACCAATCAGATAGCAATGGTCCGCATGAGGCCCACTGGCTTGCGCTGGACACGGGCCATACCGAGGCGGCCCTGGGCCTGCGCCCGCGCTGGAGCCTGCAGCAGGCCTTGCAGCACACCATGAGCTGGTACCGGCAGCAGCGGCAGGGTGCCGACGCCGCTGCGTTGTGCCGCGCCGACCTGCAGGCATTTCTGGCGGAGCGCTCCCCCGCCTGAGAACCGGCCAGAGGCCGGCGGGAGGCGTTCAGGCCTTGCTGGCCTTGCGCATGATGCTGTAGAGCTGATCCTTGAGCAGCAGCTTTTCCTTCTTGAGGGTCTCGATGTCTTCGTGGGACGCGTGCGCAATGCCGGACTCCAGGTTCTTGATGCGCTGGTCCAGGTCGTTGTGCTGGTCAAACAGCCGGGTGAAGTGGTGGTCGGTGGTTTTCAGCCGGCTGATCAGTTCGCGGTATTCGGGAAACATGGTTACTCCTGGGTGGGGCGCTCCGGGGTATCCCGGGCGCTACTGTGACACCGGTCACTGTAACCGGCCCTTGCTCACCCGGCACACCGGCGGCCCATTGAATGAACAGGACTTGATTCAGGTCGCATTTTCCGGACTGCACCGGCTGGCGCGGCGCTACAGTGCAAGGCATCCGGGTCACCCTTCCAGTCACTCTTCATGTCCTCGCGCCTGCGCTCTCACCCCACGGCCCTGGAGGGGCTGTTCGTGATCGAGCGGCAGAGCCTGCAGGACGAGCGGGGCACCCTGACCCGCCTGTTCTGTCAGCAGACGCTGGCTTCGGTGGGCTGGACGGGATCGATCGCCCAGGTCAACCACACCTGCACCCGGCATCGCGGGACGGTGCGCGGGCTGCACTACCAGCGGCCTCCTCATGCCGAGATCAAGCTGGTCAGCTGCCTGCGGGGTGAAGTCTGGGATGTGGCGGTGGACCTGCGGCCCGCTTCGCCCACGTTTCTGCGCTGGCACGCCCAGCGCCTGAGTGCCGGGAACGGCCAGGCGCTGCTGATTCCCCAGGGCTTTGCCCACGGCTTCCAGGCCCTGAGCGACGACGCCGAATTGCTGTACTGCCATTCCGAGGCCTACGCGCCGGCCGCCGAGGCCGGGTTGCACCCGCAGGATGCGCGGCTGGCGATCGACTGGCCCCTGCCGGTGGCCGGTCTGTCGCCGCGTGACGCCCGACACGCCCCGATCGGGCAGGATTTTGCGGGGGTGCCGGCATGAAGTGCCGCCACTGCGCCCAACCCGTCACCCTGCCATTCCTGGATCTGGGCAGTGCGCCGCCGTCCAACGCCTACCTCAGCCCGGCAGCCCTCAACGCCCCGGAAGTCTGGTATCCCTTGCGCCTGCTGGTGTGCCCGCACTGCTGGCTGGTGCAGACCGAAGACCATGCTGGCCGGGAAGCGCTGTTCGATGCCGATTACGCCTATTTCAGTGCCTACTCCAGCTCCTGGCTGGCCCATTCGCGCCGTTATGTGACGGAGATGCGCGAGCGGTTCGGGCTGACGGGTTCCAGCTGCGTGGCCGAAGTGGCCGCCAACGACGGTTACCTGCTGCAGTATGTCCAGGCCGACGGCATTCCCTGCTACGGCATCGAGCCCACCGCCAGCACCGCGGCGGCTGCCCGGGAGCGGGGCATCGAGATCGTCCAGCGCTTCTTTGGTGTGGCCTTGGCGCGGGAGCTGGTTGCGGCTGGCCGTCAGGCCGACCTGATCGCCGCCAACAATGTGCTGGCCCATGTGCCGGACATCAACGACTTCGTGGCCGGCTTCGCGCAGCTGCTCAAGCCGCAGGGTGTGGCGACCTTCGAGTTTCCCCACCTGCTGCGCATGGTGCAGCAATGTCAGTTCGACACCGCCTACCACGAGCACTATTCCTACCTGTCGCTGTCGGCGGTGCGCCGCATCTTCGCAGCCAACGGCCTGGCGGTGTTCGATGTGCAGCACTGGTCCACCCACGGCGGCAGCCTGCGGGTGTTCGCCCAGCGCGCCGACAGCGGCCGCCATCCCGTGGCCGATGCGGTGTCCCGGTGCCTGCAGGAAGAGGCCGAAGCCGGTGTCACGACGCCGGATTTTTACCGTGATTTCCAGTCCCAGGCCACGCGGATCGTGCGTGAGCTGCTATCTTTCTTGACAACGCAAGCCAGCGCAGGCGGGTCGGTGGCCGCCTACGGCGCTGCGGCCAAGGGCAACACCCTGCTCAATTTTGCGGGCGTGCGGCCGCACCTGCTGCCTTATGTGGTGGACCGCAACCCGGCCAAGCAGGGGCGATTCATGCCCGGCAGCCGCATTCCGATCGTGGATGAGGCGCACCTGCGCGCCCACCGCCCCAGTCATGTGCTGATCCTGCCCTGGAACCTGAAGCAGGAAGTGATGACGCAACTGGCCTACATCCGCGACTGGGGTGGCCGCTTCGTGACGGCGGTTCCGAAACTGGAGTTGCTGTGATCGAGATCGATCCCACGGCGATGGTCTCGCCGATGGCGGATATTGAACCTTCGGTACGAGGTACACGTGTGGTGATTGGGGCCCACTCGGTCATCGACAGCTTCGTCAAGATCAAGCCCGCGGGTGGCCAGGGCGACCTCAACATTGGCGAGCATGTCGTCATCAACTCGGGATGTGTGTTGTACACCGGTCACGGCATTCGGATCGGTAACCATGTAGCAGTTGCTGCCAATTGCACCTTTGCCCCCGTCAATCATGCATACTCCAAACGGAATCGGCTGATTAGGGAGCAAGGCTTTCTTCCCAGCCGCGGTGGAATCGTCATCGAGGATGACGTGTGGATCGGCGCCAACAGTGTCCTGCTTGACGGTACGATTCTCCGGCGCGGTGTTGTTGTAGGAGCTGGATCTCTTGTCAGGGATGAAATTCCACCCTACACGATCTGGGCCGGAACGCCTCTGCGCCAGATCGGGGTCCGGACATGAGGCGTGATGTGCTTCCTGGAGGCAACCATCCGTGTTCGTGCCCTTGCCGGGGGGATTGCCGGTAGGTCGAGGGGAACGGATGACGGGACCGATCGCAACCATCGTGGGTGGTCAGGGGTTCATCGGACAGGCGGTCCATCGCCATCTCCGGGCCCTGGGCTGGCAGTGCCGGGTGACGGACCGCGCGACGGTCTGGCCGGTGCGGGACGAGCCGCTCGGGCATGTTTTTTACTGTGCAGGGTTGACGGCCGACTACCTGGCGCGACCGGCTGATACCGCCGAGGCCCATGTGGGCCTGCTGTCGCGGGTGTTGCAGTCGGACGATTACCAGTCGCTGGTCTACCTGTCATCGACCCGGGTCTATGACGGCATGGCAGCGACCGGCCGGGTGGACGAAACGGCTGATTTCCAGCTGCAGCCTCGCCACCCGCGCCACCTGTACGACCTCACCAAGTTGACCGGTGAAGCCCTGTGCCACGCCATGGGGCAGGGGAGGGCACGGATTGCGCGGCTGTCCTGCGTCTACGGGGCTGGTCCGAAGTCGCACGGCTTTTTGCCCGATCTCGTCGATCGGCTGACATCCCTCCCTGAAGGGGGTCTGCTGGAGCTGGATTCTTCGCCGCACTACACCCGTGACTACGTGCATCTGGACGACGTGGTGCGTGCACTGGTGGATATGGCCGTTCGGGGTCGATCGCCGGTGTACAACGTGGCATCGGGTGACAACGTGAGCAATGCGGCCATCGCGGAATGGGTCGCCGAGACGACCGGCAAGCGGCTGTCCTTCCGGCTCACCCACGCACCGACTCCATCGCCGAAAATCGGCATCGATCGGATCGCCTCGGAGCTGGGCTGGCGTCCGCAGCCCCTGCGATCCCGGCTGGCGAGCTGGCTGGAGGAACGCACGCGTGAAACTGCTCAACATTGAACCGCAACGCCTGGCCGCCTATGTCGAGGCGCAGGTCCGGAATCTCCTTCCCCTGGGAGAGGACCCGGAATTCAGGCTGATCGGCCATCACCTGCCACAGGCTCTTGATCGCCTGGACCGGTGCATCAGCCAGGTCCGGATGTGGACGCCCGGGCAGTTCGATGTCCTGCACTCATCCCAGTACTGCCTGTTTCTGTATTACCTGGCCAACACCATCTGGCGGGCCGAGGCCAGCCGGGGTCTGTGTACCAAGCTGTTCCTGTTGAACAAGGCTTTGAATGGGATCGACTGCTTTTACGAGATCGAGTTGCCCGAGGTGATGTTCATCGGGCATTCGGTGGGCATTGTTCTGGCCAAGGCCACCTACGGCAACCACCTGGTGCTGTATCAGAACTCGACGGTGGGCAAGAACCACGGTGTGGCGCCGGTTCTGGAGGACGGCGTCATCCTGTACCCGAACACGGCCGTCATCGGAAACTCCCTTGTCCGGCAGCGCTCGGTGATCTCGCAGGGCGTCAGTGTGATCGGGCAGGACACCCTGGCCCATCATCTGGCGTTTCAGGGCCCCGCCGGGGGCCTGACCTTCAAGATGAGCTCCCGGGACATCCTGTCGGATTTCTTTCGAGACGTCTGAGAGGGCCCGCAACCGGCGCGAGCCCGTCTTGCACTCCGGCTCGCGCCTCCCCGCTCTCAGGGATTGCTCAGCGATTCCTGCGCGTAATGCAAGTAGGTGGCTGCGTAAGCGGTCCGGCCGTGCGCATGTTCCAGCTCCGCGAGCGTGGCCAGGGCCAGCGGCTCCTTGGGAATGGAATCCAGCAGGTATTCGCACCAGTCCAGCACCTTGAACCAGGCTTCGTGGGTGACTTCGGGTGGTTCGGTGCAGCCCGCCAGCAACTGTTCACGGGGGGCCAGTCGCAATGCCTCGTCGGTCAGGGCCTGAAGGCGCTGGTGGGCCTGCTGCAGCGAAATGACCTGACCCGGGCCGATGGTGACCTGCCGTGGCGCGGGCCAGGGATGGGTGCTCCAGGTCTGGATCAGCGCGTCCTGCTCGCGGGTGTCAGCCGTACGGCGTCGGGCACACCACCCGTACCACATCTGGCGCAGGGCGGTGCCGAAGCGATGCGCAAACAGCGCTTCGTCCATCAGGGGTGAGCGTTCCATGCGCAGCCGCTGTGCCAGTCGCTGCCGGTTGAGCGCGGGCAGGTCAGCGGCCATCCGGGCCGCAATGGCAATGTAGTCCTGCCGGTCTCGGGCCACCCAGTCGTCATGGCCCAGCACCTTGGCCATGGTCACACCCATGCGGCTGCGGAAGCTGTCGCCCTGCATCGTCACCATCGGCACCCCCATCCACAACAGGTCGAACGAGGTGGTGCCGCCAGTCAATGGAAACGGATCGAGCGCGATGTCGATGCGGTGGTAGGTCAGGTACTGCTGGTCGGAGCGGCGGGGGATCAGCTCCAGCTGACCGGCGTCGCCGCCCAGCCCGACAAAGCGTCGCGTGAAGTCGCTGCGGGTGGCGTCGCTCTCAAACCCCTTGCCTTCCACCAGCAGCCGGGAGTTGGGCACGGCCTGCAGCAACTGGGCCCAGGTTTGCAGCACCTCATCGGTCAGCTTGGACAGGTTGTTGCAGCTGCCAAAGGTGATGTGCCCCGCATCCAGCGCGGGAGTGGTCCGCACGCAGTAGTCCGGGTGGTAGCGGTACAGCGGAAAGCGGCTCATCGGGCGGTAGGCGCAAAAGATGTCATCGAGCCGCCAGAGCTTTTCGGCATATTCAGGGTCTGCATCCGGCAGGTCGGTGCAGGAGTCGGTGATGCGCCAATCGATGGCGGTCAGGCCGGTGGTGGCCGGGAACCCCAGCCAGGTTACCTGCACCGGTG
>VERU01000601.1 GCA_018882485.1 Rhodoferax sp.
ATGGTCGGGCGCGCGCGAACAGCCGCGTTCATGGAGGTCTACCATGTGGCCGAGGGCGTGAACCCCTACGAGCTGGAGATCGCGCTGATCGACAGCCTGCAGCCCGGCGAGATCCCGGTATTCGCCTGCTCCAACCCGGGCCGGGTCGCCCCCTGGGGCGAGCTGCTGTCGACGGCCTCCCAGGTGCGTGGCGCGGCCGGCGCGCTGATGGACGGCTGCGTGCGCGACATCAAGCCGATCCTGGCGATGGGTTTTCCGGTGTTCCACGGCGGCATCGCGCCACTGGATTCCAAGGGGCGCGGCAAGATCATGGCGCTGGATGTGCCGATCGAATGCGCTGGCGTGGCCGTCGCGCACGGTGACCTGATCTTCGGTGATGCCGACGGGGTGGTCGTGGTGCCTCGGGCCGTCGAACAGCAGGTGCTCGATCTGGCCTTCGAGAAGGTGCAGGGCGAGCGCAACACACTGGCCGACCTGCGCCGTGGCGACCGGCTCGCCGATGTCTTCGCCCGCTACGGCATCTTGTAGTCCAGGAGCACCGCCCATGATCGTCGATTGCCACGTCAACGTATACGAAGACGCCCAGATCATGCCTCTGCATCTGGAGGTGACCCGCTTTGCGCGGGCCGAGGCTGTCGAGCTGCCGTCGAACCCGGACATCGTCCAGCGAGCGATGCGCGATGTCGACCGCGCCATCGTGTTCTCGCTGCGGTATGCCGATTCGATCGGCATCGACGGCGACGACGAGGTCACTGCGCGGCTGGTCGCGCGCGACCCGAAGAAGTTCATCGGCTTCGCCTGCATCGACCCGCGGATGCCGAACTGCATGGACCTGCTGGTGCATGCGATCGAGGACCTGAAGCTCCAGGGCGTCAAGTTCGGGCCGATCTACAACGGCGTGTCGCTGCTTGATCCGCGGCTGGAGCCGGTCTACCAGTACCTGGTGCGCCACAATCTGCCGCTCACGATGCACATGGGTACCACCTATGGTGCCAACGCTCCGGTACAGTACGGCCGCCCGCTGGATGTCGACACCATCGCCAATCGGCACCCGGACCTGAAGATGGTGATGGCCCACATGGGCCACCCCTGGTACGAGGAGTGCATCATCGTCGCGCGCAAGAACCCGAACGTGTACTGCGAGGTTTCGGCGCTGTACTACCGGCCCTGGCAGTTCTGGAATACGTTGATCTGCGCGCAGGAATACACGATCGCGAACCGCAACAAGATCTTCTGGGGTACGGACTTCCCGTTCACCACGGTCGCGGATTCGATCGCCGGCCTGCGCAACGTGAATTCGGTGATTGCCGGCTCCGGCCTGCCGCGCGTGACCGACGACACGATCGAGCAGATCCTGCATTCCGACCCGACTGCGCACTGGTGGCACGGCGGCCTGGCTGGCTAGGGACGTACGATGGCAGACGACGGCAGCAAGCCCACCTCTCCGAAGCGCCCTAATGGCCTGCGCAGCGACGAATGGTTCGCGCGCCAGGATTCCTACGGCTTCATCTACCGCAGCTGGCTGAAGAACCAGGGCCATGCCGCCCGTATGTTTGACGGCAAGCCGGTGATCGGCATCTGCAACACCTGGTCCGAGTACACGCCTTGCAACGGGCGCCTGCGCGGCCTGGGGGAGCATGTTCGGCGTGGTGTGCTGGAGGCGGGCGGCTTCCCCCTGGAGTTTCCAGTCACCTCGTTGTCCGAGCCGCTCATGCGGCCCACGACGATGC
>VERU01000602.1 GCA_018882485.1 Rhodoferax sp.
GCGATCCTCGAGCCCCCGCGGCGCCTGATCCCGCGGGACGGCTACCAGTTCGGCGGCGGGGGTGGGGGTGGGCGCGCGCAGATCCGCCACAAAATCGGCAAGGGTGAAATCGGTCTCATGGCCCACACCGCACACCAACGGGACCGGGCTCGCCGCCACCGTGCGCACCAGGGTCTCGTCGTTGAAAGCCCACAAATCCTCCAGCGAGCCGCCGCCCCGCACCAGCAGGATGACGTCGATGCCGGGGAGCGCCGAACCTGCACCTGCACCTGCACCTGACGGCTGCGTGGCCCACCCGGGCGGTGCGGCCAGCGCGTACAGCCGGGACAATGCCGCCACCAGTTCCCCCGGCGCCTGCGGGCCCTGCACCGAAGCCGGTGCCAGCACCACCGGGATGTGCGGCACCCGGCGCTGCAAGGCCGTGGCCACATCGTGCAGGGCTGCGGCGCCCAGCGAGGTCACCAGGCCGATCGCCCTGGGCCATGGCGGCAGGGCCCGCTTTCGGTCCGGGTCAAACAGACCTTCGGCCTGCAACCGGGCCTTGCGCTGCAGAAACTGCTCGAACAGGGTGCCCTGGCCGGCGGGCCTCAGGCTCTCCACCACCAACTGCAGATCGCCCCTGGGCACATAAACGGCCAGGCGACCGCGAACTTCGACCTGGTCGCCCTCGCGAGGCAACGATGCCAGCAACGAGGCGGCCCGCCGGAACATGGCGCAACGCAGCTGACCGGCGTCGTCCTTCAGCGTGAAATAGCAATGGCCACTGGACGCGCGGGAAAAACCCGCAATTTCGCCGCGCACCGCCACCGGGTTGAAGCGGGACTCCAGTGCATCGGCAGCCGCCTGGCACAGGGCGCCCACGGCCCAGATTTGCGGCGCGCCCCCCGTCGCCGCCATGTCAGCGCGGCGCGAGCCGGGGTGGCGGCTGCACCGTGGTCGATAATCTTTGGACGTATCTGACTAGGCAGGAGACCATTTGCTGTCCATCATACAAGCCGCCGGCTGGCCCATCTGGCCGCTGATCGCCTGTTCCGTGCTGGCCCTGACCCTGGTGATCGAGCGTTTCATCAGCCTGCGCACCAGCCGGGTCGCGCCGCAACGGCTGCTGGCCGAAGTGCTGGGCCTGACGCGCAGCGCCCTGCCCGCCCCCGAAGTCGTGAACCAGTTGGAGGCGCACTCGGCCCTGGGCGAGGTATTGGCCAGCGGGCTGCGTGCGCTCAACAGCAACCCGCGATGCTCAGACCAGGATCTGAGGGCCCAGATGGAGGGCGCGGGGCGCCTGGTGGCGCGCCGGCTGGAACGCTACCTCAGCGCGCTGGCGACCATCGCCTCGGCGGCTCCGCTGCTGGGCCTGTTCGGCACCGTGATCGGCATGATCGAGATCTTCGGCTCGCAGGCCCCGGGCACTGCGGCAGCAGCCGCCAACCCCGCGCAATTGGCACACGGGATTTCGGTGGCGCTGTACAACACGGCTTTCGGGCTGGTGATCGCCATCCCGTCCCTGATTTTCTGGCGCTATTTCCGGGCCCGGGTGGACGGCTACCTGCTGACCCTGGAGCTGTCGGCTGACCGACTGGCGCGGCACCTGCAGCAGTTGCGCAACACCCGCGGTGGCGCAGCATGAATTTCCGCAGCAGGGACCGGGATGAACCCGAGATCAACCTGATCCCCTTCATCGATGTGCTGCTGGTGGTGCTGATTTTCCTCATGCTCTCCACCACCTACAAC
>VERU01000603.1 GCA_018882485.1 Rhodoferax sp.
GTCTTGTCGGCGTCGGCGGCGGCAATGAAGTCGGTGCCCTTGACGCCGATGGCGGCCACCGGGGTGTTGAGGCGGAAGCGCTCGCGGGCGGCCTCGCCCCAGGCGCCGGTGATGGAGCGCACCACGCCTTCGTCGAGCCGGAAGCGGATGGCGCCCTGTTCGGGGGCGGCGGTCTGGCTGTAGTTTTCGATGAGCAGGCGGCTGGAGGGGCGCACCGCCAGGCGGCCGCCGTCGATGAAGCGCAGGTGCACATGGCCGCCGGCTTCGGTTTCGATGCGGTCGCCCTCGCGCACGGCGTCGCCCCGGACCACCGGGCGCACGCTGCCGTCGGCCGCCAGCAGACGGGCCACGCCGATGACGAGCGAGGCCTCGCCCACCACGGCCGGGCCGCCGGTGGCGGCCACCGCCGCCTGCACCAGGACGGCCAGGGCGGCGGCAACCAGGGTACGCAGGGGGGTGCGGGTGTTCATGGGGCGGGCTCCGGGCGCATCTTCACAGACTTTGCATTTTGTCATGCCGGGGCCGGGGCGTTTGTGGCGGCGGTCACATGTTTTGCCGCAAAGTGGGCCTGTAAACTCGCCGGCATGCCCGTGTCCCCGCTCTTGCTGCGCCAGTTTCCGCTGCTGGGGCCCCTGCCGCAGCAGGCCAAGGAGTCGGTGTCGCAGGCCATGGTGCTGCGCGAGTTCGCGCGCCGGTCGTCGGTGCTGTCCAAGGGCGATCTGCAGCCGGACCTGGGCTTTCTGGTCGAAGGGCGGCTGCAGGGGGTGGATTTCACGGTGGACGGGCGCAGCGTGGGCCTGTACTTTGTGGATCCGGGCGATTATTTTGGCGAGCTGTCGGTGGTCGACGGGCAGCCGGCCTCGGAGTTCGTGGTGGCGGCCACCCGCTCGACGGTGGCCTTTCTGGAGGCGCGGCTGGCCCGCGAGCTGATCTTCACCCAGCCCGATGTGGCGCGCGAGGTGCTGTCGCGGCTGGCCGGGCGGGTGCGCTCGGTCACGGCGCAGCGCACGCTGCTGGGGCTGCCCAATCCGTTCCAGCGGCTGTGCACGCTGATCTTGCAGTTGCCGCAGCGGCGGGTGGACGGCGAGGTGCACATCGACAACGCGCCCACGCACCAGGAGCTGGCGATCATGATCAACGCCAGCCGCGAGACGGTGACGCGGGCCTTTCACCTGCTGTTTTTCCATGCCCTGCTGCTGCGCGAGGGCAATACCCTCAAGCTGGTGCGGCTGGATGCGCTGCGCGATATTGCCGAGGGCCGGGCCGAACCGCCCAAGGCCTGATGCCGCCATGGCCGAACTGATGCGCTACCTGCTGCCGCTGCGCCATGCGGCGCTGATCGGGCAGCTGACCCGGCGCAGCGTGCAGGCGCGCTACCGGCAGTCGTGGCTGGGCACGGCCTGGGCGGTGCTCACGCCGCTGCTGATGCTGGGGGTGTACACGCTGGTGTTCCGCCATGTGTTCAAGGTGCGCTGGGGCACGCTGGACGAGGGCAACCTGGCCTTTGCGCTGCGGCTGTACGCCGGGCTGGCGGTGTTCAACTTTTTTGCCGAATGCGTGTCGCGGGCGCCGGGGCTGGTGCTGGCGCAGCCCAACCTGGTCAAGAAGGTGGTGTTTCCGCTGGAGGTGCTGCCCTGGGTGAACGCGCTGGCCGCCGGGGTGCATCTGCTGATCGCGCTGGTGCTGCTGCTGGTGCTGGGGCTGTGGGACCAGGGGCAGTGGCACGC
>VERU01000116.1 GCA_018882485.1 Rhodoferax sp.
ATGTAGTACAGGCGCTTTCCGCCGTCGTACAGCATAGAGTGTTCGATCGCAGCCCGCACCACACCCGCAGTGTTTTCGGGCCTCAAGGTCAGCGAATCACCGTTGAGTCGGTCCTCGAAGGTGTACATTTCCTTTTCGACGATATCGGTCACCTCACCCAATCCACGAACGAACAGGGGCGTGCGCTCGACGATCGGCGTACGGAGGTTGCGATAAGCGTATCGTGCCATCAGTGTGCGCACCCGGTCTTCGAACCACTCGACGCGCGACGACTGCGGTGGCAGCAAATCGTTCATTCCCTTGACCCCTGTCAACGGAGCCGATCGGGAACCCATCTTTTGATCGGTCATGACATGGAACCCTGAGAGGAGCCACCGCCATTCCCATAGCGGGATTCGATGTAATTTCTCACGATCTCTTGGAATTCCTGTGCAATGCGATCACCACGCAAAGTCATGCGCTTTTCTCCATCGATGAAGACAGGCGCGGCAGGCGCCTCACCGGTTCCCGGAAGGCTGATTCCGATATCGGCATGCTTGCTCTCACCAGGACCGTTGACGATGCACCCCATCACCGCGACCTTCATGCGCTCCACGCCTGGATAGCGGGCACGCCAGAGGGGCATCTGCGCCCGCAGATACGACTCAATTTGCTGAGTCAGTTCCTGGAACGTGGTGCTCGTGGTCCGACCGCATCCAGGGCAGGCGGTCACGCTCGGCGCAAAAGACCGCAAACCCAGCGCCTGCAGGATTTCTGCCGCGATCAGCACCTCCTGCGTCCTGGATTCACCCGGTTGGGGTGTCAGGGAGACCCGTATGGTGTCACCGATCCCTTCCTGCAGAAGGATGGACAGCGCGGAGGAAGACGCCACCGCCCCCTTGGTGCCCATTCCGGCTTCCGTGAGACCCAGGTGCAAGGGGTAGTTGCACCTTCGGGACAGTTCCCGGTAAACAGAAATCAGGTCCTGCACACCGCTCACCTTGCAAGAGAGTATGACCTGTTCTGGCGCCATTCCCATCTCGCAGGCCCGCGCGGCCGACTCCAGGGCCGAGGTGATCAGAGCCTCGTACATGACCTGCCGGGCCTCCCACGGCTGCGAACGCCGTGCGTTGTCGTCCATCAGCGTCGCCAGCAACTCCTGATCCAGGCTGCCCCAGTTCACGCCGATACGGATCACTTTGTCCCAGCGCAAGGCGGCTTCCACCATTTGACCGAACTGCCGGTCCTTCTTGTCACCCCGCCCTACATTTCCCGGGTTGATCCGGTATTTGGATAGAGCCTGCGCGCACTCGGGAAACTCCGTCAGCAAACGATGACCGTTGTAGTGGAAATCGCCCACCAGGGGCACATCGATCCCCATACGGTCGAGTTGCTCCCGAATGGGCGCTACGGCCTGGGCTGCAGCCGGTGTATTGACGGTCAGACGCACCAATTCCGAACCGGCCTGAGCCAACTCCTTGACCTGGATGGCGGTGCCCACCACATCTTCCGTATCGGTATTGGTCATGGACTGAATCCGGATCGGTGCTTCGCCGCCGATCGTGACCACCCGATCACCCCAGACCACTCGGGCCTGACGGCTCTTTCGTGCGCCTGGTCGCGCCATGTCGATTGCTGGTCCTGCCTTCACTGCTGCACCTCAAATCTCGCCACCCGATCCCGCACGTGCGGCGCCAGATCATAGGACGCACCCCGTACCTCCACGGCCACCAGATCCGCCCGTCCTATGACCACGGAAAGCCCGTAGCCCTCTGCGAAGCCGATGGTTTCACCGGCCGACATGGTCTTCTGCAAACGCAGGGCGCCGGTCGAATCCACCACCTGAACCCACGAGAGGCCCTTGGCCCGCAGCACCAGAAGCTGACGGTTCCCCGATGGAGACGATGCCGATGCACCGACCATCGAAGGGCCGTCAACAGGAACCGCCGGGCTTGAACTGGCCGGATCAGGTGTTACCGGAGTCTGGATCGCAGACGAAGCACCGGGGGACATCGCGGGGAGCAAACTCTTCTCGGGAGCAGATACAGGGACCGTCCGCTCCGCCGCCGACTCCAAGCGGGACCACACACCGGCAGAAAAGAAGCTGACCCCTTCGTTGGGCCACCAAAGCACACCAGCGATCGCCACCAATAGTCCTGCGACGATGCGTGCCGCAGGTCCAGTTGCACGCTCCCGCCATGCCCGCATGCCACGTCCCGCACGATGGCGGAAAACGGTATTCAAGCCGCTGTCCTCGGCCACCAAGCGCGGTGCCGTACCCAGTGGTAACCGTGACAACACCGGCTCCGCATCGACCTTCAGGGCCCGGCAAACACTGGAGGCCAGACCCCGGGTGAACACGGCATCGGTCAACAAATCATGCCGATCCGCCTCCAGGGCCTCCAGCTTGCGAACCGGGATTTTCAGCGACACGGCGAGCGCCGCGATGTGCAGGCCCTGGGCTTCACGGAGGCGGCGCAGCATGGCTCCTGCCGACTCCATGGCGTTGCCATCAGGAGCCAGCTCATCCTGCGTGCCGTTCCGAGCCGATGGGGATTCAGTCATCGAATTCGTTTCGCTGGAGTGCCGCCGCTTCGGGAGAATGGGGATATCGCGTCAGCAGCAGCGCCGCCAGCTCGCCCATCGCGACGGGATCGTTCAGCTGGCGCTCCAATTGGATACCCAACCATAGCGTCTGGGCACTGGCAGCACTGGTGCCATTCAGGATTCGAGCCAGGGCTCTGGCGGCATCGACTTGCCCCGTCACCCAGAGTGCACGGGCCAGGTGGTAGCGGGTCACGGGGTTCAACGGATCCAGGCGTTGGGATATCTGCAACTGCTCCCGGGCCAGGTCAGGTCGACCCGCCTTCGCGGCGCAAATTCCCCAGGCGCGATGGGTTTTGGCTCGCTCGGAGTACCGAGGAACTGCGGACACCCGCTGGAACCAATCAAACGACTCCGAATATCGGGCCTGCTGACACATCAGCCAGCCCATGTTGTGCTGCACCTGTGCATCACGAGGATCCAGGTCCATGGCAGTGCGAAACGACCGTTCTGCAAGCACAACATCACCCCGTTGCATGTGCATCAGCCCCGACAAATTCCAAGATGGCGAGTACCGGGGATCGGCCACCAGAGATTGATGCAATTCTTGCAAGGCGATGTCCATTTGCCCGTTTTCAAAATAGGCGCTGGCCAGCTCCAAACGAGACCTCGCCTTGCGACGGTCCGGGGATTCGTCAGAAGCCCACGAACCACCTGCCTCGTCAGTCGTCCAAGGCAGCTGGGGCGAGCGCACCGCACAGGCAGTGACGAGTACCAGCAGGGCCGCAAGCAGCCATCGCGCCAGCCGGTCGGGCAAACCGTCTGGCAACTGACACTGTGAGGTGCGATGCATGATCCCGCTCCAGCGCTTACGTGTTCCGGCCTGTGTCCAACAGCTGCAGCGCTGAACGGCTGCGCGCCATCCTGACCCTGACCCCTGTACGGTCCTGGACGTCCCCTGCCAGTTGACCGCAGGCGGCGTCAATATCGTCCCCACGGGTCTTTCGAACGGTTGTAACAATCCCTCCGTTGTTCAATGCTGCAGCGAATGCCTGAACGCGAGCAGCCGGAGAACGCCGCAGACCCGATGCGGGAAACGGGTTGAACGGAATCAAGTTGATTTTGGCTGGCACACCCCGCCCACCATGATCCCGAAGCAGGCGCAACAACCGATGGGCCTGGTCAGGATGGTCGTTCACGCCATCCAGCATGCAATATTCGAAGGTGATGAAATCGCGCGGTGCCCCGGGTAGGTAACGAAGACATGCGTCGAGCAACTCGTGGATCGGATACTTGCGGTTCAGCGGGACCAGGCGATCACGCAGCCCGTCTTCCGGCGCATGGAGCGAAACCGCCAGCGCGACAGGACAATCCCTCGCGAGCCGATCGATCATCGGAACCACACCAGACGTGGACACCGTGAGTCGGCGCCGCGACAAGCCATAAGCATGGTCACTGAGCATGACCCTGAGCGCGGGCAGCAGCAAGTCGTAGTTCTGCAGAGGCTCGCCCATGCCCATCATCACGACGTTCGTGACGACACGGTCTGCCCGCCCGAGATGGCGACGCATAAAGTGCTCAGCAAACCACAACTGCCCGAGGATCTCGGCCGTTGTCAGGTTCCGACTGAATCCTTGGTGTCCCGTCGAGCAGAACCTGCAACCCACGGCGCAACCCGCCTGGGAAGATATGCAGAGGGTACCCCTGTCCTCCTCAGGGATGAATACCGTCTCTATGGCGTTCCCGGAACCCACATCAAACAACCACTTCACGGTCCCGTCCCGGGACAGGTGCTGCGAAAGCACTTCCGGGACCTTGACAGTGGCGTGCTGTGCCAACTTGTCCCGGAAGGACTTCGCCAGGTCCGTCATCCGTGCGAATTCAGCCTCTCCGCGTTGGTGTATCCAACGAAACAACTGAACGGAGCGAAAGCGCTTCTCCCCCAGCGTCTCGCAGAAGGCGGCCAATCCCTCGAGATCGAATTCGAGCAGGTTGGCCGCCATGTCGGGATCAACGAGAAAAGACTTGCATGCCCGGGAAGAAAAACGCCACTTCCACGGCCGCGGTTTCAGCCGCGTCGGAACCATGCACGGCGTTCGCATCGATGCTATCCGCAAAATCTGCGCGTATGGTTCCCGGTGCCGCCTTCTTGGGATCCGTGGCCCCCATCAGGTCACGATTTTTCTGGATCGCGTTCTCACCCTCCAGCGCCTGGATCATCACCGGACCGGACACCATGAAATCGACCAGATCCTTGAAAAAGGGACGATCCTTGTGCACAGCGTAAAAGGCTTCTGCCTCCCGGCGGGAAAGATGGGCCATCCTGGCCGCAACCACCCGCAATCCGGCCGCCTCAAAGCGGGCATAGATCTGACCAATCACATTTTTGGCGACTGCGTCGGGCTTGATGATGGAAAGTGTGCGTTCGATCGTCATGAAAAATCCTGGAGTTGTCTACGAGATTCGCGATTAAAGCGAACCTCATATTTTAGCTTCTTGGACTATGGCCCCTGGCGTCTGCGGCCACCGCGACGCCCGTTGCCTCCTCCGGCCGTCGGCCCTCTCGAATTCGCCGGTTGATCCCGCTGCCGAGTAAAACTGTCCGCCCCGATGTACCCAAGCGATGTCTTCATGGGATCGGGCTGTCCCGCAGCCCCGCCACGATCTCCCCTCTAGACCATCGGCTTGCGCCCGGGATAGGCTGGTCCAACAGCCATGGTGGAGAGGTTCATCCCCGGCGAACCACCCGTTCGGCCCTTTCTTCCAGTCAGTCGCACATTGGGACCGCGGGCAGCGCGTCCGTTTCGACGTCCTAGGCCTCCCCGATCCCCAGGCGCCCCTTCCTTGGACATTCTGCTGCCTTGCGGATCACCCGGCGCGCCCGAACCTCGAGAATGCGAAGCACGTGACAAATGGGTCAAGGATCGGATGTCCCGATCATCGAGTTCCACCCACCCGCCCCGCTTGAGCCCGCGGGGCAACAGCATGGCACCGTATCGAATACGAATCAGCCGACTGACGGCATGTCCGACCGCTTCGAACATTCGACGAACCTCTCGGTAGCGACCTTCGGAGATGGTGACCCTGTACCAGCAGTTCGAACCTTCTCCGCCGCCGTCATCCACGGAGCCGAATTGCGCGAGTCCATCATCCAGTGGGACACCCTCAATCAGACGATCCTTTTCTTCCTGACTTAAGGCGCCCAAGACACGCACCGCGTATTCGCGCTCGAGGCCGAAACGGGGGTGCATCAGATTGTTGGCCAACTCCCCTGAGTTGGTGAATAGAAGCAAACCCTCCGTGTTGAGGTCCAGCCTGCCGACAGATTGCCATTTACCCTGGACCAGTTTCGGCAAGCGGCGGAAGACCGTCGGACGGTTCTGCGGATCATCGTGCGTCACCACTTCGCCTGCCGGCTTGTGGTAGGCGATGACTCGCGGCGGCGGGGGCTCGATCCTTACCCGGATGGCCTTTCCGTTGACCTTCACCTGATCACCAAACTGGATTCTCTGCCCAATGTGGGCCGGCTCATTGTTGACCGTGATGCGCCCCTCCAGAATCAATTGCTCCATCTCAAGTCGCGACCCCATACCGCTTTGTGCGAGCACCTTGTGCAATTTGGGGGTTTCAGCCTGAGGCGCGAGAACTCGCTTGGACACCAGTGTCTCGGGCTCTGCTTCCTCGGCATCGAAGCGACCCGAAACCACGTCATCGAACTCAATGGATGCGCGAACTGGGCCGAGCCCCATCTGCTCCCTTCGGCTATCACGAGCCGCCTTTTCCTTTGCAGGCCGGCCCTGAGATGGCGTCGGAGCGACACTCTGGGAGGGATTCTCAGAACTCGAGCCTTGCGGGCCCTGAGGGATTTCGTCAACAACAATGTTCATGGGTCGTTCCTCCCACCAAAAAACAAATCGTCTGGGGATCCGGAAGAAGCCCCACCGTGTCCAAGTGTCAACGAGGGGGACAGGCCTTCGAGAGGGTCCACTGGCTGCTGCGTGTGGGAGCCCGAACCCAAGCCCTCACGCAAGGCCCCGAGCGCCAGGCCTTCAGGGGGCGTCTCTCCCATCGGCGGCAGCCGGTCCAACGATTCCAGGCCCAGGTCATCCAGAAACTGACGCGTCGTCGCCAGCAGCGCCGGCCGTCCCGGAGTTTCGCGATGCCCTATGACCTCGACCCAACCACGATCCTCCAGTTGCTTGATCGTCAGGGCATTGACCGTGACACCCCGGACATCCTCGATGTCTCCACGAGTCACAGGCTGGCGATAAGCAATGATGGCCAAGGTCTCCAAAGTGGCACGGCTGTATTTGGGCGGCTTCTCTGGACTCATGCGGTCCAGATGCTGTCGAAGCTGCGGGCGGCTCTGGAACCGCCAGCCACCTGCCAGGCAGACCAGTTCCAGCCCCCGAGTTGACCATTCCCGCTCTAGATCCATCAATATCTGCTTGACGGAATCGCTGCCCAGTGCCCCATCAAAAAGACCCTGCAACTCCGTAACGGACAAGGGCTGGGAAGCACACAACAGTGCAGCCTCCACCACAGGCTTGGCATGCGCCAGATTCATTGATCAGCGGATTCGCGAGGGGCACGCGCGCCGTGCGATTGTGTCATCGGACTTCAGGGTTGGCCCACCGCGCGGGTGCGGCGCCCGCGGGCTGTACGGGCCGACTGAAGGCGGCACGCTAGACCTACTGCTCGGGACTCAGATTGTAGTTCAGGCCAAAATGATCGGCCAAGGCTGCAAAATCGTCGGGAGGCTGCACCAACCAGTCCATGGACTGCCCTGACACCGGATGCTGGAACGCCAGATGGTAGGCATGCAGCGCTTGGCGATTCATGCGATCCAAGGACCGGCCACCGTAGAGCCCATCGCCGATGAGGGGGTGACCGAGACTGGCC
>VERU01000117.1 GCA_018882485.1 Rhodoferax sp.
GTGTCCATGGTCTGCAGCAGCACCATGCGCTCGAACGGCGTGAAGGTGTCCGGCCCCACCTGTTCAACCTTGGCATCGAACACCCGATGGGCCTCGGTCACCCCCCACTCCAGCACATCGTCGTCGGTCACCGCCGACGCCTCCGCAACGCGCTGCTGCAGGGCCAGGCTGATCTGCCAGTCCTCGGACAGGGATTTCTCCAGGGCCGGAATGTTCCACTGCTCCTCGACCGAATCGGCCGGGACGTGCTGGCGCACAAGATCCTCGAAGCATCCGGTGCGCAGGGAACGGATCTGCGCGGACAGGTCGCCGGCATCCAGGATCTCGTTGCGCTGCTGGTAGATGACCTTGCGCTGGTCATTGGACACATCGTCGTACTCGAGCAGCTGCTTGCGCATGTCGAAGTTGCGGGCCTCCACCTTGCGCTGCGCGCTCTCGATGCTGCGGGTGACGATGCCGGCCTCGATCGCCTCGCCCTCGGGCATCTTCAGGCGGTCCATGATGGCCCGCACACGATCGCCGGCAAAGATGCGCATCAGCGGATCGTCCAGGCTCAGGTAGAAGCGCGAGGAACCCGGGTCGCCCTGGCGGCCCGACCGGCCGCGCAGCTGGTTGTCGATGCGGCGGGATTCGTGGCGTTCGGTCGCGATGATGCGCAGGCCCCCCAGGGCCTTGACCTGCTCGTGGTCGCGGCTCCACTGCTCTCGCAGGGCCTGCACCCGCTGCTGGCGCTGATCCGGCTCCAGCGCTTCGTCGGCCTCCAGGACTTCCACATCGCGGCCGATGTTGCCGCCCAGCACGATGTCGGTCCCGCGACCGGCCATGTTGGTGGCGATGGTGATCA
Source organism: Rhodoferax sp. (assembly GCA_018882485.1). Taxonomy (GTDB): domain Bacteria; phylum Pseudomonadota; class Gammaproteobacteria; order Burkholderiales; family Burkholderiaceae_C; genus Rhodoferax. The sequence continues at coordinate 845 of VERU01000117.1, forward strand.
TTTTCAGCCGCCCGGCCTGCGCCACGATGTCGGCCTCGCGCGCATGCTGCTTGGCGTTGAGCACCTGATGGGGCAGCTTGTGCTGCTCTAGCAGCTTGGAGATGATTTCCGAATTTTCGATGGAGGTGGTGCCCACCAGCACCGGTTGCCCGCGTTCGTGGCAGTCCCGGATGTCCTGGATCGCTGCCTCGTATTTTTCGCGGGTGGTCTTGTAGACCCGGTCCAGCTGATCCTGCCGCCGGCTGGGCCGGTTGGGTGGGATGACGACTGTCTCCAGGCCATAAATTTCCTGGAACTCGTAGGCTTCGGTGTCGGCCGTCCCCGTCATGCCCGCCAGCTTTCCGTAGAGACGGAAGTAGTTCTGGAAGGTGATGGAGGCCATGGTCTGGTTCTCCGGCTGTATGGCCACCCCCTCCTTGGCCTCCACCGCCTGGTGCAGACCCTCGCTCCAGCGCCGGCCCGACATCAGGCGGCCGGTGAATTCGTCGACGATCACGATTTCACCCTGCTGGACCACGTAATGCTGATCCCGGTGGAACAGGTGGTTGGCCCGCAGCGCCGCATACAGGTGGTGCATCAGCGTGATGTTGGCGGGGTCGTAAAGCGACGCACCTTCGGGGATCAGACCCATCTCGGCCAGGATGCGCTCGGCGTTCTCATGACCCTGCTCGGTCAGGAAGACCTGCCGGGTCTTTTCATCCAGGGTGAAGTCACCGGGCTTGATCACGCCTTCGCCGGTCCTGGGATCGGCCTCCCCCTCCTGCCGCTCGAGCCGGGGCACCGCCTGGTTGATGGCCATGTAAAGGCTGGTGTGGTCCTCGGCCTGCCCGCTGATGATCAGTGGCGTGCGGGCTTCGTCGATCAGTATGGAATCCACCTCGTCGACGATGGCGTAATTCAGGCCTCGCTGCACCCGGTCGCGGGCCTCGTAGACCATGTTGTCCCGCAGGTAGTCGAACCCGTATTCGTTGTTGGTGCCATAGGTGATGTCCGACCGGTAGGCGGCCTGTTTCTCCTCGCGCGGACTGTTCGGCAGGTTGACGCCAACCGACAGACCGAGAAAGTTGTACAGGCGGCCCATCCATTGGGCGTCCCGACTGGCCAGGTAGTCGTTGACCGTGACCACGTGCACACCCCGACCGGCCAGCGCATTGAGGTAGACCGGCAGCGTGGCGGTGAGCGTCTTGCCCTCACCGGTGCCCATTTCGGCAATCTTGCCCTGGTGCAGGGCGATGCCCCCCATCAGCTGCACATCGAAATGGCGCATCTTCATGATGCGCTTGGACCCTTCCCGCACCACGGCGAAGGCCTCGGGCAGCAGCTCGTCGAGGGCCTCGCCCGCCGCCAGTCGCTCCCGGAAGACGCGGGTCTTGTCGCGCAGCGCCTCGTCGGACAGGGCTTCCAGCTCCGGCTCCAGCGCATTGATGCGGGAAACCTGTCCGCGGTATTGCCGCAGCAGGCGGTCGTTGCGGCTACCGAAAATTTTGGTGAGAAGCTTGATGGCCATGGATGCCTGAGCCGTCGGGGGCAGGACAGCCTACCCTGCCGACAACACAGTCCTTTCAGATGGGAACAAACGACAGCGCACCGTCAGGCCTGGCGCGCGCGCCACCGGCCTCTCGTACACGCCAGACAACCCCAGATTTTACCGTTGCGCGGTGGCCCGGGCGGCGCTCGACGCAGCCGGCAAGGCCACCGTCTGATTCGTGGCAAGGCCGCTCGCCAGAGCCGGGGCCGATGGCCGGCGGCCCGCATCCAGGAATTTCATCGGGTCCTGCGGAACCCCCTGGACCAGCACCTCGAAGTGCAGGTGGGGCCCCGTCGAACGCCCGGTATTGCCCACTTCGGCGATCTTTTGTCCGACTCGGATGAGGTCACCCACCCTGACGAGCACCCGGGAGGCGTGCGCATAACGGGTGATCAAGTCGTTACCGTGATCGATCTCGACCATGTTGCCGTACTGGGGGCTGAACTCCTGGACCACGACCACGCCACCGGCCGCCGCGAGGATCGGGGTTCCCACCTCGGCCGGATAATCCAGGCCGGTGTGCAGCGCCGAGGTGCCGGTGAGCGGGTCGATTCGCCACCCGAACAGGGACCCGAGGTTGCCGGATACCACAGGCTGCCGTGTGGGCACCAGCATGGTCTTGACCTTCTGGTCGAACAAACGGGTCTCGGCCACGGTGAACCAGTCGGCCCGCTGACGCGCCAGCGCGTCGAGCCGATCGAGGTGCCCTTCGAGTTCCTGCAGGGTCAGCGACCGCCCGGGAATGGAGAGCCCTCCCTGGCCGGGTTTGATCCGGATCTCGGCCGGGTTCATGCCGGCCAGCCCGGACACCCGTTCGCCCAGCGATTCAAGCTGGGTCAGTTTGGCCTGCATCTCGCCAAGCCGACGCGCCAACAGGTCCAGGTTCTCGCGCATGAAACGGTCACGCTGCTCGAACTCGTCCTTGACCACCAGACGCACCAGGCTGCCGACCACCGGCCAGCCCTCCCGGGCCCCCTTGAGAAACACCCAGTGGTACATGCCCAGCGACATGAAGACCAGCAGGAACGCCCCCAGCACCCCCGCCAGAAGCAGGCGTGCGCCACTCAGGTGTATGGCCTTGCTGCGGGCCATCCAGGCGTCCGTGATAATGATTTGCATGCCCACCTCCCCGTGTTGTCAGCCTGTTCCACCGCAGGAGCCATGACCCGCCGACATCCTGCCCTGACCCTCCTGCAGGCGAGCCTGAACTCACCCGTTCTGGCCCGGCTGTCGGCCCTGGCCGATGAATCCCGCCAGCGTCTGACTGCGGTCGAGGCGCTGATTCCCCCTGCCCTGCGGTCCTCGGTCCAAGCCGGCCCCATCGACGGAGACCAATGGTGCCTGCTGGTTCATCACAACGCGGCGGCTGCCAAGCTGCGGCAGCTGCAGCCCATGCTGCTGGCCCATCTGCGAAACCAGGGGTGGGAGGTTAGCGCAATTCGGGTCAAGGTCCAACAGGGGCAACCTGGCCAGCCAGCTACCGGGACCACACGAAAGGTACTCCGGCCGGGAGCGTAGACCGCCGTATACCTTGGTGCCGGCTATCGGATTCGAACTGATGACCTACCGCTTACAAGGCGGTTGCTCTACCAACTGAGCTAAGCCGGCACATCGCAAGATTCTAACCGGCCATCTTGCAGGCAGGCCCGGCACCTGTCTGGCCACCAGACGCGGGGCGGCAAAGAGCCCGCCACCCCATGCGGCAGGGTCGCGGGCTCGGTAGCCCGTCCGAGACCACTGGCTCGTTACTTGATGCGCTTGAGCGCCGGCCGTGCGCCCGGTGAGGCAGGCCTGGGGGGTTCGGGCGGATCGGCATCGAGCGACGCAGAGCCTGTCGACGGAACGAGTCGCACCTCCGGTGATGCCGCCGTGTCGCGCTTTGCCGCTGGCGCTACGGCGGCTTGAGTGGCGGCTGCGACCCGGGGAAAAGCCATGCCTTCGCCGTTCTCCCGGGCGAACACCGCCAGGACCTGCTGCACAGGCACCATGATGTCGCGCGGCGTCCCACCGAATCGCGCCTTGAACTCAATCCAGTCGTTACCCAGTTGCAGGCCGCTGGTCGCCTCCAGACTGATATTGAGGACGATCTCGCCGTCCTTCACATACTCGCGTGGAACCTGGACGCTGTCGCTCACCGCAACCGCGATGTGGGGAGTGAATCCATTGTCGGTGCACCACTCGTACATCGCCCGGATCAGGTACGGGCGGGTGGACCCGGGTTCCGGGGTTTCAACCATGCCAGGGTCCAGGCCGTGTCACTTGCGCATCACCTTCTCGGACGGCGTGAGGGCTTCGATGTAGGCCGGACGGGAGAAGATGCGCTCGGCATACTTGAGCAAGGGTGCCGCGTTCTTGCTCAGGTCGATCCCGTAATGATCGAGGCGCCAGAGCAGCGGGGCGATGGCCACATCCAGCATGGAAAAACCATCCCCGAGCATGAACTTGTTCTTCAGGAATACCGGCGCCAGCTGGGTCAACCGATCCCGGATGTGGGCACGGGCCTTTTCCAGAGCCTTTTCATTGCCCTTGGCGGTGCGGGACTCCAGGGTAGAGACGTGGACGAACAGTTCCTTCTCGAAATTCAGCAGGAACAGTCGCACACGGGCCCGGTCCACCGGGTCACCCGGCATCAACTGCGGGTGCGGAAAGCGCTCGTCGATGTACTCGTTGATGATGTTGGACTCATAGAGAATGAGATCGCGCTCGACCAGGATGGGAACCTGACCGTAGGGGTTCATCACGCTGATGTCTTCGGGCTTGTTGTACAGATCCACATCCCGGATCTCGAAATCCATGCCCTTTTCGAACAGAACGAACCGGCATCGATGGGAAAAGGGACAGGTGGTTCCCGAGTACAGCACCATCATGGTGTAAGGCTCCTAAAAATCAAAAAGAGTGGGCCGCACTCCGCTGGCCCACTCCATGGTTCGCAGCGGCACCCGTCTGACCGCGGGTCGCCACCGTCAAACGGGACTACTTGACGTCTTTCCAGTACGCGGCATTCAGACGCCAGGCGATGACGGTGAAGACGCCGAGGAACAACAGCACCCAGACACCGATACGCACGCGGGTGTTCTGGACCGGCTCGCTCATCCATTGCAGGTAATTGACCAGGTCTCCCACGGCCTGGTCGTACTGCAAGGGCGTCATGGAGCCGGGCCTGACCTGCTCCCAACCCTTGAAGAGCTGGACCTCGTGGCCGTGCTCCTTCACGACATCGAACACCGGGCGGCGCTCACCCTGGAGTTCCCACAGAACGTGCGGCATGCCGACATTCGGAAACGCCAGGTTGTTCCATCCCGTGGGCTTGTTCGGGTCGCGGTAAAAGGTGCGCATGTAGGTGTACAGGTAGTCGGCTCCGCTGCCGCCCGACCCGGCCCGTGAACGGGCTATGACGGTGAGATCGGGCGGATTGCCGCCAAACCATTCCTTGGCCTGCTGCGGATCAATGGAGGCTTTCATGGTCTCGCCGATCTTGGCGTTGGTGACCAGCAGGTTGCTCTTGATCTGCTCCTCGGTCAAGCCGATGTCCTTGAGCCGGTTGTAGCGCATGAAAGCCGCCGAGTGGCAGTTCAGGCAGTAATTGACAAACAGTTTGGCGCCGTTTTGCAGCGCGGCCATGTCATTGGTGCGCTTGGGCGCCTTGTCCCAGGCTATGCCTTCCGAACTGGCCTGCACGCCTGCGACCAGCCCGAACACCAGCGCCAGGCTGGCCGCGATTGATTTGGTGTAACCCATGAACGTCATGATGCAGTTCCCTGATTCTTCAGTGCGCGGCGAAGGTGACGCGGTCTGGCACCGGCTTGGGCTCACCCAGGCGGCTCCACCAGGGCATCAGCAGGAAGAAGCCGAAGTAGAACAAGGTGCCCAACTGCGAAACCCGCCCACCGATCGGGGATGGAGGCAGGATACCGAGGTACCCCAGCACCAGGAAATCCAGCACGAAGATGCCATACAGCACCTTGTGCCAAGTGGGCCGGTAACGGATGGACTTGACGGGGCTGTTGTCCAGCCAGGGCAGGAAAAACAGAATGATCACGCCACCGCCCATGGCCACCACGCCCCAGAACTTGGCGTCGATGCGGGCCATCATGACCAGCAGGGCCAGGGCCGCCAAGGCAATCACACCCTTGAAGACCGTGGGCATGCGGCCTTTGAACACGGCGTAGCCGGCACCCCCGACCACGCAAGCCATCAGGGCGATCATCATTTCGTCGGTCACCGCCCGCAGCATCGAATAAAAGGGCGTGAAGTACCAGACCGGGGCAATGTGCAGCGGGGTCTTGAACGGATCGGCCGGGATGAAGTTGTTGTACTCCAGGAAGTAGCCACCCATTTCAGGAGCGAAGAACACGATGGCGGTGAAGACCATCAAGAACAGACTCACCGCAAAGATGTCGTGCACGGTGTAGTAGGGGTGGAACGGGATCCCGTCCAGGGGCCGGCCCTGGGCGTCGCGGTGGGCCTTGATCTCCACGCCATCGGGGTTGTTCGATCCGACTTCGTGCAGGGCAATGATGTGCGCCACCACCAGACCAAGCAAGACCAGGGGAACCGCAATCACGTGAAAGCTGAAGAAACGGTTCAGGGTGGCGTCACCCACCACGAAATCGCCACGGATCAGCAGCGCCAGGTCCGGACCGATGAAGGGGATCGCCGAGAACAGGTTCACGATCACCTGGGCGCCCCAGTAGCTCATCTGGCCCCAGGGCAGCAGATAGCCCATGAAGGCCTCGGCCATCAGCACCAGAAAGATGCCACAGCCAAACAGCCAGATCAGTTCCCGCGGCTTGCGGTAGCTGCCATACATGAGACCGCGGAACATGTGCAGGTAGACGACCACAAAGAAGGCCGATGCACCCGTGGAGTGCATGTAGCGGATCAGCCAGCCCCAGGGCACATCGCGCATGATGTACTCGACCGAGCCGAAAGCGAGCGCTGCGTCGGGCTTGTAGTGCATGACCAGGAAGATGCCGGTCACGATCTGGATCACCAGCACCAGCAGCGACAGCGAGCCGAAGATGTACCAGAGGTTGAAGTTCTTGGG
>VERU01000118.1 GCA_018882485.1 Rhodoferax sp.
CGGTGAAGGTGCGGAAGATGTTCGTCTTCTGGTAGCTGCGACCCAGGCGGTGGCGCGAGATCTTTTCGGGCGTCCAGCCGGTGATGTCCTGGCCATCGAGCGAGATGGTGCCGCTGGTGGGCGGCAGGTCGCCCGAGAGCAGGTTGGTCAGCGTCGACTTGCCGGCGCCGTTGGGGCCAATCACCGCATGCAGTTTGCCGTGCCACAGGTCCAGCGGCACATCGTTCACGGCGGCCAGGCCGCCAAAGCGCTTGGTCAGTCCGCGCGCCGACATCCGAACTTGGGAATCACTCATCCCCGGCCCCCTTCTGGGCGAACACACGGGCCAGGAGACCCAGAATCCCTTTGGGTGCGTAAATGACCAGGGCCACGATGAACAGGCCCATCCACATCTGCCAGTGCTTGCCGGTGTTGAAGTCACCAACCGCCGGCAGGTCCTTGAACAGGTGCAGCAGGTACTCGAACGAGAAGGCCCCGATGATGGCTCCGGCAAAGTTGCCCATGCCGCCCAGGATCACCATCATGATGGCGTGCGCGCTCATGTGAAAGCCCATCAGTTCGGGGTTGACGAAGCCGGTCTGCGCGGCCCACAAAAAGCCGGCCAGACCCGCCAGCGCGCCGGCCAGCGTGAAGGCGGCGAGCTTGTGGCTGAAGGTGCCGAAACCCAGGGCGCGCATGCGGTGCTCATTGACGCGGATGCCGGCCAGCGAGCGGCCGAAGGGGCTCCAGAGCACGCGGCGCAGGAACAGGTAGACGGCCACCAGGCAGCCCAGCGTGAAGTAATAAAACACCTGCTTGTTCTCGAGGTCGATCAGCACGGCGTCGGGTCGGAAGTTCAGGAACAGGCCGTCCGAGCCGCCCAGGACTTTGTTGTCGAAAAACACATAGAACACCATCTGTGCAAACGCCATGGTGACCATGATGAAGTAGATGCCGTGCGTGCGCACGACCAGAAAGCCGATCACCAGCGCCGCCAGCGCCGAGGCGCCCACGGCCAGGGGCAAACTGGCGTACAGGCTCACCGGCTCGTTGGCCGGGCTGAGGAAGGCCAGTGCATAACCGGCCAGGCCAAAATAAGCCGCGTGGCCCAGCGACACCAGGCCGTTCACGCCCTGCAGCAGGTCCAGGCTCATGGCGAAGATGGCCAGGATCATCATGCGGTTGACCATGGCCGTGTAGAAATCGCTGCCGACAAAGGGGAAGGCGACCAGGGCCGCCAGGCCCAACAGCAGCAGGAGCTGCACACTGCGCGGCAAGGTTTCGATGTGGATTTGGGGAGCGCTCATCGTCACCTCACTGCTTGAAGAGGCCTTCGGGCTTGTACAGCAGCACCGCAGCCATGAGCACATAGACCAGCATGCCCGAGACCTGCGGCAGCAGCACCTTGCCAAAGGTGTCGACCAGACCGACCAGCAGGGCGGAGATGAGCGCGCCGCGCACCGAGCCGATGCCGCCGATCACCACCACCACAAAACACATGATGAGCACCTGCGAGCCCATGTTGGGGTAGACGCTGGACACCGGAGCGGCGATCATGCCCGCGATCGAGGCCAGGCCCACGCCCAGCGCAAACACCACCGCGTGGATCAGTTTGATGTTCACGCCCAGCGCTTCGGTCATCTCGTGGTTGAAGGCTCCGGCGCGGATCTTCATGCCCAGGCGGGTTTTGGAAATCAGGAGGTACAGGCCCAACGCCAGCAGCAGGCAAAGGCCCGACATGAACAGGCGGTACACCGGGTAGGACAGCGTGTCGGTCAGCGGGATGGAGCCCGCCAGCAGCTCGGGCACCGGCAGGCCATGCACATCGTCGCCCCAGAGCATGGAGCGCAGTTCCTCAAAGACATAGATCAGGCCAAAGGTCAGCAGCACCTGGTCCAGATGGTCACGCTGGTAGAAGTGACGAAACAGCATTTTTTCCAGCAGCAGCCCGAAGGACACCGACAGAGCCGTGCCCAGCACGATGGCCAGCGTGAAGCTGCCCGTCAGCGCGGCCAGAGACCAGGCGAGGTAAGCGCCCAACATGTAGAAGCTGCCGTGCGCGAGGTTGACCACGCCCATGATGCCGAAGATCAGCGTGAGGCCGGCGGCCAGCATGAACAGCAGCAGCCCGTACTGGACGCTGTTGAGCAGCTGGATGAGGAAATTGGCCAGTGTCATGATGGGGATGGTGACAAATGCAGGGCAAAAAAAGGGCGGCCACGGCCGCCTGGGGTGGCTGCAGGCAACCCGAAAGTTGCCTGGAGGGTGGGGTTCAGTTCGTGGTCAAGTGCTGGTGCTGTCTCGAAAAATGACTCACGCCATGCGGCAACCGGTGGCGGGGTCGGCCAAGGCCTTGGCCGCGATGCCGATGACCTTGTTTTCCTTGTCCTTGACTTCGCGCAGGTACATGTCCTGCACCGGGTTGTGGGCCTTGCTCATGGTCCACTTGCCGCGCGGGCTGTCGATGACGGCGCCCTCGAGGGCCGCATACAGCGCCTTCTTGTTGGCGATGTCGCCCTTGACCGCGTTCATGCCCTGCAGCAGCAGCAGGCCCGAGTCGTAGCCTTGAACCGCGTACACGTCCGGCTGGAGCTTGTTCTTGACGGCGAAAGCCCTGCGGAAATCCTGGTTGCGTTTCGTATCGAGCGAATCGCTGTAGTGCAGCGTGGTGAGGATGCCTTCGGCAGCCGGGCCGGCTGCGTCGAGCACGCCTTCGGTGAGGAAGCCTGAGCCGTAAAGAGGAATCTTGCCCTTGAGGCCCGCAGCGGCGTAATCACGGATGAACTTGGCCGCACCGGCGCCGGCGAAGAAGCAGGCCACCGCATCGGGCTTCAGTGACGCGATTTCGGTGAGCAGGGCCTGGAATTCCACGTTCGGGAAGGGCAGGCCGAGTTCCTTGACGATGGTGCCGCCGGCCTTGGTGTAGCTGTCACGGAAGCCTTCGAAGGCCTCGTCACCGGCGGCGTACTTCCAGGTGATCCACACGGCCTTCTTGTGGCCGCGCTTGACCATGGTTTCGCCCAAGGCCAGCGTAGGCTGGCTGTTGGTGAAGGAGGTGCGGAAGACGTTGGGTGCGCACTGGGCGCGGGTGGCCACATGCACACCGGCGTTGGGAATGATGCTCAGCACGCCGGATTCGCGGGCGACACGGTGGATGCCCATCTGCACGCCGGAATGCACCGTGCCCAGGATGACATCGACCTTGTCGCGCTGCACCAGGCGGTTGGCGTTCTCGACGCCCTTGGGCGGGTCGGATTCGTCGTCGACCTTGAACCATTCGATGTCACGGCCGCCGAGCTTGCCGCCGGCTTCTTCAATGGCCATGCGGAAACCCGCCTCGATGTTGACGCCCAGCGAGGCGAAGGTGCCGGTGTAGGGCAACATCAGGCCGACGCGCACCTTGTTGGACTGCGCGCGCACGATCTGCGGAAGCAGCAGGCTGGTGCTGGCGGCGCCGACGAGGGCGGCTGAGCGGGTCAGAATGACGCGACGGGTGGTCATGGTCTCCTCCAAGACGGGGGTTGAAGCAACGAGCCATGATGGCACACCGCTTCCCTTGACCGGCACTGTAGTGCTACCGAGCAAAATAATGCTTAGTGAAAACCCGTAATTTCGTCAGTTTGCTGCATTATTTTGCCACAAACGATTGCGCTTAGGCCGCGGCCAGGAAATCACGGGCGATGCGGTCGCCGATGTCGTTGATGCGGTTGAGGAAGCGAGTGAGGTAGGCGTGCAGGCCGTCGTCGAGGATTTCGTCGATGCGGCCGTACTGCAGGTCGCTGCGCAGGCGGCCCGCGCGGCGCAGGGTGTCGCCGCTTTGCTGATTGGCCACCTGGGTGAGGTTGTTCACGAGTTCGTTGGTGCAGGCGGCGAGAGACCGGGGCATGTCGGGGCGCAGGATCAGCAACTCGGCCACCTTCTCGGGCCGGATAACGCTGCTGTAGACGCGGCGGTAGATCTCGAAGGCCGACACGGAACGCAGCAGAGCCGACCAGTGATAGAAATCGGTTTCGGGGGCGATGGGCAAGTCGGCCTGCACCGCGGCTTGGGCAGGTGTGCGGGCCAGGCGGGTGCCGTCGGCCGCCAGCGTGGTGCCATCGACATTGGGGTGACCGTGGAACTTCACATCGAGCAGGCGCGCGGTGTTGTCGCCCCGTTCGAGGAAGGTGCCCAGGCGGATGAAATGGAGGGCTTCATCTTGCAGCATGGTGCCCACCGCCACGCCACGCGAGAGGTGCGAGCGGAACTTGACCCACTCGAAGACGGCTGAAGGGTCGCGCTCCAGCGCGTCGGAGGCCATCATGCGGGAGAACTCGAGCCAGGTTTGGTTCGTGGTTTCCCACAGTTCGGTGGTGAGCACGCTGCGCACGGCGCGGGCGTTTTCGCGGGCAGCAGCCAGGCAGGAGGCGATGGAGGAGTAGTTCGTGGTGTCGCGCACCATGAAGTGCATGACCCCTTCGCTGCTGATGCTGCGTTGGCGGCTGTAGTACGCATCATGCAGTTCGCTGATGCCCAGCACCGCGCTCCAGGCGGCTTCCACGCTGCCGGCGCGCTCAGGCAGCAGCGAGGTCTGGTAGTTCACATCCAACATGCGCGCGGTGTTTTCGGCGCGCTCCATGTAGCGGGCCATCCAGAAGAGGTGATCGGCGGTGCGGGAGAGCATGGTGCGGCCTTCCTTCAAGCGTCCAGTACCCAGGTGTCTTTGGTGCCGCCGCCCTGGCTGCTGTTGACCACGAGTGAGCCTTCCTTGAGGGCCACGCGGGTGAGCCCGCCGGGCACCATCTGAACGGTCTTGCCCGACAGCACGAAGGGACGAAGGTCGATGTGGCGCGGGGCAATACCCTGCTCCACAAAGGTGGGGCAGGAGGACAGGCTGAGCGTGGGCTGTGCGATGTAGTTGGCTGGGTTGGCCTTGATGCGCAAGGCAAAGGCCTCGATTTCGGCCTGGGTGGAGGCCGGGCCCACCAACATCCCGTAGCCACCGGCGCCGTGGACTTCCTTGACCACGAGGTCCTTGAGATGGGCCAGCACGTAGGACAAGGACTGTGGCTCGCGGCAGCGCCATGTGGGCACGTTCTCGAGCAATGGCTTTTCACCCAGATAGAACTCGACCATCTGGGGCACGTAGGCATAGATGGACTTGTCGTCGGCCACACCGGTACCGATGGCGTTGCACAGCGTGACATGGCCCATGCGATAGGCGCGCATGAGGCCGGCACAGCCCAGGCTGGAATCGGGGCGGAAGGCCTGGGGATCGAGGAAGTCGTCGTCGATGCGGCGGTAGATGACATCGACCCGCTTCGGGCCCTGGGTGGTGCGCATGAAGACCTGGTCGTCGCGCACGAAGAGGTCCTGCCCCTCGACGAGTTCGATACCCATCTGCTGGGCCAGGAAGGCGTGCTCGAAGTAGGCGCTGTTGTACATGCCCGGCGTGAGCACCACCACCGTGGGTTCGTTGCCGCCGGCTGGGGCCATGCTGCGAAGGGTGGCCAGCAGCAGGTCGGGGTAGTGGGCCACAGGGGCCACGCGGTGCAGGGAAAACAGGTCGGGGAAGAGCCGCATCATCATCTTGCGGTTCTCCAGCATGTAGCTCACGCCCGAAGGCACGCGCAGGTTGTCTTCCAGCACATGGTAGGTGCCGCTGCCATCGGGCTGCGCGGCCCGCACGATGTCGATGCCGGCGATGTGGGCGTAGACCCCACCGGGCACGTCCAGGCCGACCATCTCGGGGCGGAACTGCGGATTGCGCAAGACCTCATCGGCCGGAACGATGCCGGCCCTGATGATGTCCTGGCCGTGGTAGACGTCGTGGATGAAACGGTTGAGGGCCGTGACACGCTGCTCGAGACCACGCTGCAGCCGCTGCCATTCGGCCCCCGGGATGATGCGCGGCAGCAGGTCGAAGGGAATGAGGCGCTCGGTGCCCGCGCCGTCCTCGTCCTTTTCACCATAGACCGCGAAGGTGATGCCCACGCGGCGAAAGATGACCTCGGCCTCTTCCCGACGCACCGACATGGACGCCATGCTCTGCCGATCCAGCCAATCGGCATAGATTTGGTAATGCGTGCGCACCGTGTTGGTGCCATCGCGCATCTCGTCGAAGGCCAGTCCCATATTGGATTCCTGTTTGGGATGGGTGCGATGCAATTCCTGGGCCACGGGCGGTGCACCTCGGACAAGCCGCACCTCATGGCTCAACTGCACATCGCAAGGGTCGACCGAGCCAACAAGTGGTGCGGCCTGCGCCGGCTCAGGCGCACAGGCCAGGGCCAGATGGCCTGCGCCGGCCCACTGGCCCGAGGTGGTGTCCAGGCCAAGCCAACCGGGGCCTGGCAGGTACACCTCGCACCAGGCGTGCAGTTCGGTATCGTCCGCCAGGACTGCAGCGGAGTCGCTTGTGTGGCCTTGGGCCTCGTGCAGCTGAATCAGGTAACCCGACACAAAGCGCGCCGCCAGCCCAAGTTCACGCAGCAGCTTGACCATCAGCCATGCGCTGTCCCGGCAGGAACCGCGGCGGTTCTCAAGGGTTTCCTGCGGCGTCTGCACGCCCGGCTCGTACCGGACCGTGTAGGCGATGTCCCGGTGCACCTGGTGGTTGAGCCGTTGCAGGAAATCCGTGGTGGGCATCGACTGCCGTGGCAAGGTGTCGAGATAGGCCCGCAGGTAGGGGCTGGCGGCGTGGTGACTCGAGGCCAGGTAGGGGGCGAGATCGGCCTGCAGCGCAGGCGAGTAGCGGAAAGGGAACTGCGCGGCCTCTTGGGTGGGCTGCCTATCGGACCAGGCGTTCAGGTCGATGTCGGCGGTGAGTTCCACGCGAAGCGCGAGCTCGGTGATCGGCCGCGCAAACTCCACACGGGCGCATCGATTGCCCCAGTCATCGATTTCCCAGGCCAGGCGCGCAGGCTCTGGCCTGACCTGCAGGTCGTAGCTGAGCACGGGTGTGGCGCAGTGCGCAGAAGGCGTCAGCCGGATGAGTTGCGGCGACAAGCGCACCGCACGGTCATAGCGGTAGTGGGTGATGTGTTCGAGACGAACGCAGATGGTCAAGGCACGCTCCGCGCGTTCGCTCACACAATCAGCTGCCCCGGATTGGTCACCTTGCGCAAGGGCTCGTAGCGGTCAGAAACGGTGCGCAGCGGAGAGTCGCTGCCGCCGCCGGCCCAGTGCGGGTCCTCGATGCCTTCGAAGACCTCTCTCAAGCGCTGGCCCCAGGTGCTGCGGATCATCCTGAAATAGGGGTTGTGGTCGTCGATGCAGATGTGCTGGTCGCTGGAGAAGCTGCCTTCACGGTAAACGACCAGGTCCAGCGGCAGACCCACCGACAGGTTGGATTTGAGGGTGGAATCCATGGAGATCAGCGCGCACTTGGTGGCCTCATCCAAGGG
>VERU01000119.1 GCA_018882485.1 Rhodoferax sp.
GGCCAGATCCATGCGACCGTTCATTACCAGTTCGGACAGGGTCGTGCCATAGTTCTCGTTCAGGTAGGGGACGATGCCCGGGTGCCGGTCGCGCAGCGTACGCAGCAGGGGCAGGGCCAGGGAGGCCGCCATGGTGCCCGGTGCCAGGCCGATGGACACCGACCCCGACAGGCCCAGGCTGGTGGCCCGCATGTCCACCATGGCCTGGTCGCACTGGCGCAGGATCAGCTGCGCATGCCGGTACAGGACCTTGCCCGCCTCGGTGGGGATGACGCCGCGCTTGGTGCGAAGCAGCAGTTGCTGGCGGACCTCGCCCTCCAGCGTGGCCAGTTGCTGGCTGATGGCGGGCTGGGCGATGTGCAGCAGATCGGCCGCCTGCGTGAGGCTGCCGACGTCGACCACTTTGACAAAATACTTCAGACGCCGGAGATTCATGGACGCAGATTGTCCATCCATAAGCGTTTCATATCAAGGCAGACCAAAGTCATCTTGGCGTTTCCCGTCACGGCGATCTAAGTTATCGGCCACCGTGCAGGTCGGGACGCCGTCCCTCACCGGCACGCGAACCCGCCCTCCCAATTTTGCAGACCGCTTCATGACCCAGCCCACCTTCGCCGCCCGAATCCGTCGCATCAAGCCCTCTCCCAGCACTGCGGCCGCCGACCGCGCCAACGAATTGCGCCGCCAGGGCAAGTCCATCGTGAACCTGGTGGTGGGCGAGCCGGACTTCGACACCCCCGCCCACATCCGGGAGGCGGCAGTCAACGCCCTGGGCAAGGGCGCCACCCGTTACACCCTGATGGCCGGTACGGTGGAAGTGCGCCAGGCCATCGTCGCCAAGCTCGAGCGCGAGAACCATCTGCGCTATGGCCTGGACGAAGTCATCGTGACCAGCGGCGCCAAGAGCGCAATCTACAGCGCCTTCGCCATCACCATCGAGGAAGGCGACGAGGTCCTCATCCCCGCGCCCTACTGGGTCTCCTACCCCGACATGGTGCTGGCCTGCGACGGCAGACCGGTCACACTGCCCTGCCCCGAGGAAAGCGGCTTCAAGCTCACCCCGGCGCAGCTGGAGTCGGCCATCACCCGGCGCACCCGCTGGCTCCTGATCAACTCGCCCAGCAACCCCACCGGCGCCAGCTACACCGCCGAGGAATACGAGGGCCTGGCCGCGGTACTGGACCGCCATCCGCACGTGCAGGTGATGACGGACGACATCTACGAGCACATTCGCTTCGACGGCCAACGCACCGTCCACCTGCTGGAAGTGGCGCCGCGCCTGCGCGACCGCACCCTGGTGATCAACGGCGTGTCCAAGACCTATGCCATGACCGGCTGGCGCATCGGCTACATCGCCGGCCCGCGCCCCTACATCCAGGCGCTGGACACGCTGCTATCCCAGTCCACCGGCAGTTGCTGCCATGTCAGCCAGGTTGCCTCGGCGGCGGCAATGAACGGCGACCAGTCCTTCGTGATCGAGAGCGTCGCCATCTATAAGCAGCGCCGTGACCGCACCGTGGAAGCCCTCGGCAAGATCCCCGGCCTCAGCGTGACACCACCTCCGGGCGCCTTCTACCTCTACGTGAACTGCGGCGGGCTGATCGGCCGCAAGACCGTCGACGGCAAGTTGCTGGCCACCGACGGCGACGTGGTGATGCACCTGCTGGAGAGCGAAGGAGTGGCGGTCGTGGCCGGCACGGCCTACGGCCTGTCGCCCTTTTTCCGCATGTCGATCGCCACCTCGCTGGAGACGCTCGAAGAAGGCTGCAAGCGCATCGCCCGTGCGGTCTCGGCGCTCGTCTGAAGCGGATGCCGTCGTGAACAAGCTGGTGGTCATGGGCGTCGCGGGCAGCGGCAAATCGGTCCTCGCAAGGTACCTGGCTGAACGCCTAGGCTGCGAGATGGTCGAAGGGGACGATTTCCACCTGCCCGCCAGCCAGGAGAAGATGCGCAACGGCATTCCCCTGGAGGACGCCGACCGGGAACCCTGGCTGAGCGCCGTCGGCGAGCACATGGCCTCCCGTGCAGGCGACATCGTCGTCTCCTGCTCCGCCCTGAAACGCAAATACCGTGAGCAACTGCGTTCGCACGTTCCTGAGCTGCGCTTCGTCTACCTGGAGATTGACGTCCAGACCGCCGCCCAGCGGGTGAGCGCGCGCTCGGGCCACCTGTTTCCGCGCAGCCTGGTCACCTCCCAGTTCACCGCCCTCGAATCTCCCGAGGGCGAGGCGGGGGTCCTGACCCTCTCCGCCCTCCTCTCCACCGCGTCCCAGGTCGACGCCGCCGTCCGCTGGGTAGTGCAGCCGGCTGCCGCCTGACACTCAGACACTTGATTCATGAACGTCCTCACATCTTTCAGCCTCGCCAACCGCCGTGCCCTCATCACCGGCTCGAGCGCGGGCATCGGCTTCGCCCTGGCCCGTGGCCTGGCCCAGGCCGGCGCCACCGTCATCCTCAATGGCCGCCGCGCCGACAAGCTGGCTGAATGCGCCGCCACCCTGCGCGCTGAGGGCCTGACGGTAGAGGCCGAGGTCTTCGACGTGACCTCGCGCGAGGCCACGCGCATCGGCGTCGCCGCCATCGAGCAGCGCGGCGCGATCGACATCCTGATCAACAACGCCGGCATGCAACGACGCGGGCCGCTGGAGCACTACGCCGAATCCGACTGGAACGAGCTGATGCGGACCAACCTGGACAGCGTCTTTCACGCGAGCCAGGCGGTGGCCCAGTTCATGATCCCGCGCGGCCGGGGCAAGATCATCAACATCTGCTCGGTGCAGAGCGAGCTGGGCCGGCCCGGCATCGCGCCCTACTCCGCCAGCAAGGGCGCAGTGAAAATGCTGACCAAAGGCATGGCCATCGATTGGGGCCCGCACGGCCTGCAGGTCAACGGCCTGGGCCCTGGCTACTTCAAGACCGAGTTGAATCAAGCGCTGGTGGACAACCCCGACTTCAGCAAGTGGCTGATCGGCCGCACCCCCTCGCGCCGCTGGGGCGATGTCGAGGACCTGGTGGGCGGCGCCATCTTCCTGGCCAGCGACGCCTCGCGCTTCGTCAACGGCCACATCCTCTACATCGACGGCGGCGTGACCGCCACGCTCTGACCTGCTGCGAGACATCCCATGGAAGCCCTGATCATCCACGCCCCCGGCGACCTGCGTATCGAGACGTACGAAACCCCGCCTGTCGGCCCGAGCCAGCTCCGGGTCAAGGTCAGCGTCGGCGGCATCTGCGGTTCGGACCTGCACTATTTTCACCACGGCGGTTTCGGTACCGTCCGAATCCAGGAGCCCATGGTGCTGGGCCACGAGGTCGCGGGCACCGTCACCGCGACCGGTGAGGGCGCCAGCGGCTTCAAGGCCGGCGACCGGATCGCCATCAGCCCAAGCCGCCCCTGCGGAACCTGCCGCTACTGCCAGGAAGGCCTGCAGAACCACTGCCTGGACATGCGCTACTACGGCAGCGCCATGCGCAACCCTCATGTGCAGGGCGCCTTCCGCCAGGAACTGGTGATCGAAAGCTGGCAGGCTCACAAGCTGGCCGACCATGTGAGCGATGAAGAAGGGGCGATGGTCGAGCCCCTGTCGGTGGCACTGCATGCGGTGCGACGTGCCGGCGCTCTCATGGGCAAGCGGGTGCTGGTCACCGGCTGCGGCCCGATCGGGGCACTGGCCGTCGTAGCGGCGCGCCGCGCCGGCGCGCGCGAGGTCGTGGCGACCGACATGGGCGACTTCGCCCTGCGCAAGGCGCTGCAAGTGGGCGCTGACCAGGTGATCAACGTGGCCGCGGACCCGCAGGCCCTTCAGGCCTTCAACGCCGGGAAGGGCCATTTCGACGTGCTGTTCGAATGCAGCGGCAGCGAGAAGGCGTTGTGCGGCGCGCTCGAAGCCCTGCGTCCGCGCGGCATCATCGTGCAGGTCGGCCTGGGCGGCGAGATGACGCTGCCGGTCAACACCATCGCCGCCAAGGAGCTGGAACTGCGTGGCACCTTCCGCTTCCACGAGGAATTCGCCATTGGCGTGGACCTCCTGAACAAAGGCCTGGTCGATCTCAGGCCGCTGATCTCGGCCTCTCTCCCCTACCGCGACGCCACCCGTGCCTTCAAGCTGGCCTCCGACCGATCGCAGGCGATGAAGGTACTCCTCAACTTCAGCTGAGTGAGTCGCCCCGGGTTTTCAGGAAGCTGACGGTCTCAGGCCGAGAGGCGGTCCTGCGCTGGTGGACAAGTTGCCGCCGGATTTGCCGCAGCGCCAGCCGGGGGATCGACCCGATGGACTCAAGCTGCCGGATACGTTCGAATCCTCAAAGGTCTTGCAGACAGCCCTTCTCCCCATCCCGCGCCGGCAGAATACATGGCCCGAGACCTCTTCGCACCACCGAGCCATGATCTTCGATTACCTCAACCCCCTGATTCCCGCCGGCCTGCCGCAAGTCCGCATGCCCGTGGTGGCGGCCACGCCGCACCTGCTTCAGGGCTACGGCCGGCTGGTGGACGATCCGCAGGCCTGTGCTGTGGAAATCGTACGCTGGCCGGCCCAGGGCTGGCGGCCGGTGGACGAGGACACGGGTGATGAGGCGGGCACCACGCAGGGGGTGTTCGTCAGCGAGTGGCAGGGCGATGTGCTGTACGGCAGCAACGAGGCGGTGGGCGGGCACTATGTACTGGCCTATGCGCAGCCGCCCGAGGCGGCAGACACCACGCACCGGCGACCGCCACAACGGATGATGCTTTGGCACGCCAACTACCACCCCGATGGCGGCCAGCTCTTCTTTCCGCTGGACCGGCAACCCTTCATGGTGCCGCTGGCCCTACCCGGTGACGACGTCCGGCCGGAGCACTTCGTCTGCTTCTGGTTTGACGGCAGCCAGGGCCTCTATATCCATCCCAACATCTGGCATGAGGGCGTCTTCACCCTGCAAGGGCGGCAGCGCTTCCACGACCGCCAGGGCGCGGTGCATGCCCGGGTGTCGATCGATTTCGCACGCGAGTTCAACTGCCTGCTGGCGGCCAACATTCCCGCGGGCGTGCCCGGCTGACCAGCCGGGGCCGGTCCGCCCGAACGGCGCGGGCGAGGCGTCAGGCCGGCGTGGCCTGAGCCACCGGCACGCCGGTGGCCTGCCCGATCGATTCGACGACGATATCCAGGGCCTCGTCGAACTGCGCGTCGGGGATGGTGAGCGGGTGCAGGAAACGGATCACGTTGCCGTACACGCCGCAGGTGAGCAGGATGAGCCCCCGTGACAGCGCATGCTGCTGCACCCGCTGGGTGATTTCGGGGCTGGGACGGCGGGTGACGGGGTCGATCAGCTCGATGGCGTTCATGGCGCCCACACCGCGCACTTCGGCGATGGCGGGTTGGCTGGCCTGCAGGCGGGTCAGCCGCCCGCGCAGCCGCTCGCCCAGGTTGACGGCCCGCTCGCTGAGTTGCTCGTCGCGGATCACATCCAGCACCGCCAGGGCGGCGGCCACCGCCAGCGGATTGGCGGCATAAGTGCCGCCCAGGCCGCCCGGGGCGGGCGCATCCATGATCTTGGCGCGGCCGCACACGGCCGACAGCGGAAAACCGCCTGCCAGGCTCTTGGCCATGGTCATGAGGTCCGGCCGCACGCTGTGGTGTTCCATGGCAAACAATCGGCCCGTTCGCGCAAAACCAGTCTGGATCTCATCGGCCACGAGCAGGATGCCGTGCTCGTCGCACACCTCGCGCAGCCCTTCCATCAGCTCGGGCGGCGCCACGTTGAAGCCGCCCTCGCCCTGCACCGGCTCGATGAGGATGGCGGCCACCCGGGAGGGCTCGATGTCGGCCTTGAACAGCTGCTGCAGGGCCTGCAGGCTGTCCTGCACGGACACGCCGTGCAGGGTGCTGGGGAACGGCAGGTGGTACACGTCCGAAGGGAAGGGACCGAATCCGGCCTTGTAGGGCGCCACCTTGCCGGTCAGGGCCATGCCCATCAGCGTACGGCCGTGAAAGGCCCCGGAAAAGGCGATCACCCCGGGACGGCGGGTGTAGGCCCGCGCGATCTTGACGGCGTTTTCCACGGCCTCGGCCCCGGTGGTGAAGAAGGCGGTCTTGCAGGGGCCGTCGATGGGGGCAAGCGCGTTGATGCGCTCGGCCAGCTGCACCACGCTTTCGTAGGGAACGACCTGCACACAGGTGTGGGTGAAACGCTCGAGTTGCCGGGTCACGGCGGCCATCACGCGGGGATGACGGTGACCGGTGTTGAGCACGGCGATACCGGCCGCAAAGTCCGTGAAGGCGCGCCCTTCCACATCCCACAGGGTGGCGTTTTCGGCCCGGTCGGCGTAGAAGTTGGCCATCACGCCCACACCACGGGCGGTGGCATCCAGGCGGCGTTGCTGCAGTTCGGCGTTGCGACTCATGGGGATCTCCATCGGAAAAAGTGAAAGAACAAATCGATCAGGCGGCAGGGGCGATTGGAAACCGGTTGGCGGCCGCGCGCAAGGGGTTCAGGCCCTGCGGCAATGGTTCCGGTCTGACGGGCATCATCCCAGACGCAGCAGGGGCACGCCGGCCAGCGCCAGCCCCAGCACCAGCAGGTGTCGCAAGCGCAGCGGCTCCTTGAGCCAGAGGGCCGAGATCACGATGGCGAAGAAGGCGCTGGTGTCGCGCAGCGCGGAAGCGGGGGCGACCGGTGCGTTCTGGTACACCCACAGGATCAGCAGGTAGGAGGTCATCGACACCGTGCCGGCCGGCCAGGCCACCCGCCCGTAGCGCCGCAGCAGCACCCAGGGGGCGCCATGGCGGCGCTGGATCCAGGCAAAGGCCAGCGCATTGCTCAGGCAGATGGCAAAGCCATAGGAAGCCGCAGAACCGGACTGCCGCACGCCCCGGGCGTCGAACATCACGCACACGGCGGTCAGGGCGCCCGCCAGCAGGGTCCAGGCCAGCGCCCGCAGGCTCAGGGTGGCATGGAGATCTCGCAGCGCGAGCCAGGCCAGCAGACCGAGGGCCAGGGTCACCAGGCCGACCCCGGCCAGCGTCCAGCCGCCGATCCGGTCGCCCAGCAGCAGGGGGGCCACGGCGGTCACGCCCAGCACCGAGACCGCCCGGGAAATGGGGTAGACCGACCCGAAGCCGCCGCTCTCGTAGGCGCGCAGCACCGCCCGCACCGCCACGGTGTTGAGCAGGGTGCAAGCCAGCAGCCAGGGCCAGGCCGGTCCGGGTGGCAAACCCAGCCACACAAGGCCGGGCAAACCCAGCAAGGCCGCCACCATCATTTGAGCGGCCATCGCCTCTCGCGGCTGGCTGCTGGCCTTGATGGCCGCATTCCAGCCCGCATGCAGCACCGCGCTCAGCAGTCCAGCGGCAAACAGCCAGCCGTCCAAGCC
>VERU01000604.1 GCA_018882485.1 Rhodoferax sp.
CTCGGCGTACAGCCGATGGGCCCGCTGCGCCTGGACGCGCATCAGGGCGGTGAAGCGGTCGGAGTATTCGGCCTGCAGGATCTCCTGCGCCCGTACCCCGAACTGCTGCAGCTCGTTGACCGGCAGGTAGATGCGGCCTCGGCGCGCGTCCTCGCCCACGTCGCGCAGGATGTTGGTCAGCTGCAGGGCCTGACCCAGCCGGTGCGCGTAGGCGATGGTCTGGGGCTGGGTGGGGCCGAAGATGCCCGCCGCCACCTCCCCCACCACGCCGGCCACCAGATGGCAGTAACGCTGCAGGCCCGGGTAGTCAAGGTAGCGGGTCTGGGTCAGGTCCATCTGGCAGCCCTCGATGACCGATTGCAGGTGCTGCTCGGTGATGCCGTAGCGTGCGCTCAGGGGCAGCAGCGCCTGCAGCACCGGGTGGCTGGGCGAGCCCGCCCAGGCCTGCTGCACCTCGCGTTGCCACCAGGCCAGCTGGGTGGCCGCCAGCGAGGGGTCGGTGCTGTCGTCCACCACATCGTCCACCTCGCGGCAGAACGCGTAGAAGGCGGTGATGGCGGCGCGCCGGGGCGGCGGCAAAAACAGAAAGGCGTAGTAAAAGCTGCTGCCGGAGGCGGCGGCCTTCTGCTGCACATACTGCTGCGGCGTCATGGGTGGATTGTCACACCGGCTGTGGCCGGACCACACCCATGGCGAGGGCCCGCCACAGCATCACCGGCAGGTCGCGCCGGCGCAGCGTCGGGCGCTGCGACAGGGTGTTGAACCCCAGGGCCTCGATGCGGTCCAGCACGCGCAGCCCGCCTTGCACCACCAGCCGCAGTTCCCAACCCGCCCGACCCGGAATCTGGTGCACCAGATCCAGGCCTTTTTGCATCTCAAGCCTTGCCACGCTTGATAAGTGTGCTATCAATTGAATAGCTTGAGGGGCCGAGCGCCGCTGCAACAGGTCGGCCGCGTCGCAGCCGTGGCGCTGGCAGTCCTGCAGCGGCAGGTAGCAGCGATTGCGCGCCAGGTCCACGCCCAGGTCCTGCCAGAAGTTGATGAGCTGCAGGGCGGTGCAGATGTGGTCGCTGCGGGCCAGGGCGGTGGCATCCGCGACGCCGTACAGGTGGAGCAGCAGCCGCCCCACCGGGTTGGCCGAGCGCGCGCAATAGGCACGCAGTTCCGCCAGATCGGCGTAGCGCTGGCCGGCCTGGGTGTAGCGCACGTCCTGCTCGAAGGCATCGAGCAGGTGGTGCAGCGGCTCCGCGGGCAGGCGGTGCGAGCGCACCGCAGCGGCCAGCGCCGCGAACACGGGTGCCCAGCGGCTGCCGGGCTGGGGCGGCTGTCCCTGCAAGGCGATCTGCAGGGCCTCGCGATAGGCGCCGAGGTCGGCCAGGCGCTGGTCGGCGGGTGCATCGCCTTCGTCGGCCAGGTCGTCGGCGGTGCGGGCGAAGTGGTAGAGGGCGACCACCGGCGCGCGCAGGGCCCTGGGGCACAGCCAGGAGGCCACCGGGAAATTTTCGTAATGGTCGATGGCCTGCACCGGCTGCAGGGCTTGCAGCGGTTGCCGCCTGGGGGCCGGGTCCGGGTTGGGGGTGGCGGCGGGTTTGACCATCGGTGCATTGTGCCGTCGTCGGGCCGTTGCGGCTTGACACCCCGCCGGACTTGATCTAGATTAATAACCTTCCGGTCATTAGTTGGGCCTTGGCCCGCGCATCCTGAGCAC
>VERU01000605.1 GCA_018882485.1 Rhodoferax sp.
GCACGGTGGCGCCTGGTGCCAGTTCGACCGCACGCGGGGCAAGTCGGTGCACGAGGCCCTGGCGCGCAGCGGGGTGTCGGTGATGGCGATCGATTTCCGGCTGGCCGAGGAGGGGCGTTACCCCAAGTCGATGCGGACGTCAATTACGCGGTGCGATGGCTCAAGGCGAATGCAGCCCGCCTCAAGACCCGGCCGGATGCCATCGGCCTCTCGGGCAATTCGTCGGGTGGCCACATGGCCATGCTGGCGGCGATGCGCCCGTTCGATCCGCGCTACACCGAAATCCCGCTGCCCGGCGGCGAGTCTTTCGACGCGACCGTCAATGCCGTGGTCATGCTGTGGCCGGTGATCAACCCGCTGGGCCGTTACAACAACACCCTGCGCATGCTCCAGCAGCCCAACCCGCCGGACTGGTGCGAGCTCGTGGTCAAGCTGCATCACCGCTACTGGTCGGGCAAGGACGACATGGCGGATGGCAACCCGATGCTGATGCTGGAGCGGGGTGAGCGGGTCGCGACGCCGCCGGCCATGTGGATCCAGGCCACCGAGGACGAAGTCCACAACTACACCGACCCGGATTCGCCCTATGACGGCCCGGAGCTGGAGCGGTTTGCCCACAACTACCGAGCGGCGGGCGGGGAGATCGAGCTCAAGGTGTTCGAGGCGCCCCCCATGTTCACCACCGTGCACCCCACCTTGCCCGCCTCGATCGAGGCCTTGGGGGAACTGGTCCGATTCGTTCATCAGCATGTTCCCGAGCCCCGCTGAGCAGGGCGGCGACAGCAGGACGAGACGGGGGTGATCGGCTACCTGTGCGAGCGGGGTGTGGCGAGCCTGACGCTCGATCGGCCCCGCTGCGGCAATGCCCTGTCGGTGGGCCTGATGCAGGCCCTGCGGCAGGCGGTCCGGTCGGCGGCGGACGACCCGGCTGTCGCCATGGTGGTGTTGCGCGCCAGTGGCAGGCATTTCTGCGCGGGTGCCGACCTGGAGTGGGTGCGCGCGCCCCTGACGGCCGATGCGGCGCTCTGGCGCCAGGGCATGGAGGAGTTGCTGGGTCTGCAGCGGGATCTCTATCGGCTGGACAAGCCGCTGCTGGCACGCGCTCAAGGCCGTGTGGTGGGTGCCGGCGTGAGCCTGCTGTGCCTGTGCGATCAGGTGATTGCGAGCCAGGACATGGTGTGCAGCCTGCCGGAGATCCGTCTGGGCATGGTGCCCACGGCGGTGTTGCCGGCCCTGCGGTACCGGCTGGGTCCGTCGGGCGCCCGCCGGTTGTTGCTGGATGCCCGGGTCGGGCTGGGCGAGCAGACGCTGCCAGTCGGTCTGGTTGACGAGTGGGTCGGCCAGGGACAGCTGGAAGCGGCGCTGCAGCGCCGGATCGAGTCGCTGCAGGCCCTGCCGGCCCGCACGCTGGCGCGTACCAAGCGCCTGATGCGGGAACTCGATGGCCATGCCTTCGAGCAGGCGCTGGAAGCGGTCTGGCCCGAGGCCCTGGCGACGTTGACGAGTGACGATGCCCGGGAGCGGATGGCCGCTCTGCGAACGGGCTCCAAGGAGTGATCCGAGATGCAGATGGAAACGGTGACGCAACAACTGCGGCAGGTGGCCGAGGAACGACGGCTGGCGGGTGAGCGCATTCAGACCGAGCTGGACGCGGCCGGGGCACGCACCTGCACCCGGCTGATGCGCGAGCGCGCCGCCGCCTGGTGG
>VERU01000606.1 GCA_018882485.1 Rhodoferax sp.
AGATCAATCTGATCCCCTTCATCGATGTGCTGCTGGTGGTGCTGATATTCCTCATGCTCTCGACCACCTACAACAAGTTTGCCGAGCTGCAGCTGTCGCTGCCGGTGGCCGACGCCGAGGCTTCTAGGGACCACCCGCGCGAAGTTCTGGTGGGCGTGACCGCCGACGGCGCCTATACGGTGAACAAACGCGCGCTGGCAGGGCGCAGTGCCCAGGCCCTGGCCGACGCCTTGGCTGCGGCCTCCCAGGCCGGCAAGGACAGTGTGCTGGTCATCAGCGCCGACGCCAGCGCCCGCCACCAGTCGGTGATCACCGTGCTGGAAGCTGCCCGTCGCGCCGGGCTGGCGCAGATCACCTTTGCCACCCAGCCCGCTGTGCCCGGTGCCTCCCCCGCGCCCTGAGTCTCCCTTGCCACCGGGAACGATGCCGCGCGCGCACCTGCACAGCTGGCTGACCCGGGCCTGGACGGATCGCGGGCTGCCAGCCCGTCTGCTGTGGCCGCTCGCCTGGCTGTTCGGGCGCCTGGTGGCCCTGCGCCAGGCCCTGTACCGGTGGGGGCTGATGTCCGCCTACCGCTGCGCGGTCCCGGTGATCGTGGTGGGCAACGTGGTGGCGGGCGGCGCGGGCAAGACCCCCATGGTCATGGAACTGGTGCGGCACCTGCAACGGCGCGGCGTGGCCGTCGGTGTGGTGGCCCGTGGCCATGGCGGTCGTGTCCGGGGCTGCCTGGATGACGAGGCCGACACGCCACCGGCCCTGTGTGGCGATGAACCGGCGCTGATACGGCGCAGCACCGGTGTGCCGGTGGTGGTCGGGCGACGCCGGACACAGGCGGCGCAATGGCTGTTGCGACACCATCCGCGGACGCAACTGATGGTGTGCGATGACGGATTGCAACATCTGGCTCTGGCACGGGATTTCGAGATCTGCGTATTCGACGACCGGGGCATCGGCAATGGCTGGCTGCTGCCGGCCGGTCCGCTGCGCGAGCCCTGGCCCCGTCAGGTCGATCTGCTGCTGCACACGGGCCCGCAGCCCGCCTTCAGCGGCCTGCGGGTGCGGCGGCGCCTGGCCGACCACGCCCAGCGCAGCGACGGAACCCGGATCGCCCTGGCCCTACTGGGCGCTGCACCCGCGCGGCCCCTGATGGCCCTTGCCGGCATCGCACATCCTCAGGCCTTTTTTGACATGCTGCGCGAGCAAGGTCTGCAGCCCGCGCGGGTTCTGGAACTCCCGGATCACTATGATTTTGATAGCTGGAACCCCAATATACACAAGGGTTACCAACTGATTTGCACCGAAAAAGATGCGGTCAAACTGTGGCCGCACGATCCCAGTGCGCTGGCGGTCGCGCTCGAACTGGCGCCGGAAGAAGGGGTGTGGTCGTGCATCGACAGTTGGCTCGCCCGCCATCTCGGACCGCCCCCGGGTGCGCCGCTATCATCGGCGCATGGACACACGACTGCTTGAACTGCTGGTCTGCCCCGTCACCAAAGGCCCCCTGCAATACGACCGGGCACGCGAGGAACTGGTGTCGCGCAGTGCACGCCTGGCCTATCCGGTGCGCGACGGCATCCCCATCCTGCTGGAAGAGCAGGCCCGGACCCTGACCGACGAGGAACTGGCGGCATGACGCCCCCGGCTCCCCGGCGGGCACGGGCATCGAGGCCCGGCGGAATCCGGGCCGGTACCTCCGCTCAGGGC
>VERU01000120.1 GCA_018882485.1 Rhodoferax sp.
CAGCAACTGTTTGAGCGGCCTGCCCATCCCTACACCCGGGCTCTGCTCAAGACCCTGCCCCACATGAAGGGGCCGCGTTCTCCGAAACTGGAGGTGATCGAGGGCCAGCCACCCATCCTCAAGGCTGCCCCGGTTGCCTGTGCTTTCCGTGGTCGGTGCACGGTGGCCCTGAGCCGCTGCTCCACCGAAAACCCGCAGCGGCATTCGATTGCCGCCGGGCACGATGTGGCGTGCTTCTGGGACGTCCAGACCGGGGAGGAGCGCCATGGCTGATCGCCTGGCCTCGGAACCTCAGGGCAAGGCCCTGGTTCGGGTTCGCGGCCTCAAGATGCACTTTCCCATCTTTGCCGGGCTGTTGAAGCGGCGGGTGGGAGCGGTCAAGGCCGTCGATGGCGTGAGTTTCGACATCGCTGCGGGCGAAACCCTGGGCCTGGTGGGCGAATCGGGCTGCGGCAAATCCACCTGCGGCCGAGCTTTGCTCAGGCTCTACGAGCCGACGGCGGGGCAGGTGCTGATCGATGGCCAGGACATCACGTCGGTGGATGCCGAGGCGCTGCGCAAACTCCGGCCTTCGATGCAGATGGTGTTCCAGGACCCGCAGGCCAGCCTCAACCCCCGGATGACGGTGGCTGCCATCATCGGCGAGCCATTGGTTGAGCACAGCGTGTTCAGCAAGGACGAACGGCGCGAGCGCATCTACGAATTGCTCGATCAGGTCGGACTGAACCGAAATTTTGCCAACCGCTATCCGCATGAATTTTCTGGCGGCCAGCGTCAGCGCATCGGCATTGCACGCGCCCTGGCTCTCAACCCCAAGTTCATTGTCTGCGACGAGCCCATCGCCGCGCTCGATGTCTCCATTCAGGCCCAGGTGGTCAATTTGCTGGAAGGCCTGCAGGCCCGCCTGGGACTGACCTACCTCTTCATCAGCCACGATCTCTCCATGGTCCGGCACATCGCCAACCGGGTGGCGGTGATGTATCTGGGGCGCATCGTTGAACTGGCCGATCGCGATGCGCTTTACGAAGAGCCTTTGCATCCCTACGCCCAGGCCCTGCTGTCGGCCGTTCCGGAGCCCGATCCCAAGCTGGAAGCCGTGCGCCGGCGTATCGTGCTCACGGGGGATGTGCCCTCGCCGGCCCATCCCCCCAAAGGGTGCGCCTTCTGCACCCGTTGTCCCAAGGTCATGCCCCGCTGCCACGAGGTGGCGCCCGCCCTGTCCGAGGTCGCGCCCGGCCGTCTGGTCGCGTGCCACCTGCATGGTGATGGCCCCGTTCCCCATACGTCCAAGACTGCCGAGTCCACGGCAGCACCCTGAGCCCTCCCGCAACCTTTCAGTACACAGAAACGGAGTCCCTGATGAAACGACGATCCACACTGCTGGCCTTGGGAGCGCTGCTTGCGCTGTCCCAGGCCGCCCATGCACAACGCGGGTCCAGCGGTCATGTCAACCTGATCTACTGGCAGGCCCCGTCGCTGCTCAACCCCTATCTGTCGGGCGGAACCAAGGAAATCGAGGCTTCGTCGCTGGTGCTGGAGCCCCTGATCCGCTTCAACGAAAAGGGCGAGATGGTCCCCTATCTGGTCGAAGATGTGCCGACGGTGGCCAACCGGGGCTTTTCGGCCGACTTCAAGAGCATCACCTACAAGATCCGGCGCGGTCTCAAGTGGTCGGACGGCAGCCCGTTCACCGCCTCCGACGTGGTGTTCACCTACGAGTACTGCACGGGCATCAAGGGATGCGCCAAGGCCTCCACGTTTTCTCCAGTTGACAAGGTGACCGCGGTCGATGACCTGACCGTGCGCATCAACTTCAAGGCGCCCAAGCCCTATCCCTATGACGTGTTCGGCGGGGCCACCACGCCCATCCTGCAGCGGGCACAGTTCAAGGACTGCCTGGGCGACAAGGCACCGACCTGCTCCACCCAGAACTTCAACCCGGTGGGCACCGGCCCCTTCATGGTCAAGGAGTTCCGGCCGAACGACGTGGCCCAGATGGTGGCCAACCCCAACTACCGCGATCCGGCCAAGCCGGCGTTCGCCACCCTGACCCTCAAGGGCGGTGGTGACGCGGCCGCTGCGGGCCGGGCCGTGATGGAGACGGGCGAGTTCGACTACGCCTGGAACCTGCAACTGGCACCCGATGTGCTGGCGCGCATGGCCAAGGGCGGCAAGGGCCGTGCCGTCTCGGCGTTCGGCACGCTGGTCGAGCGCATCGAGATGAACCTCACCGATCCCAATCCGCGCCATGGCGATGCCCGCTCCACCACCAAGCACCCGCATCCCTTCCTGACCGACCTGCGGGTGCGCAAGGCCTTGTCCATGGCCATCGACCGCAATGTGCTCAATGAAGTGGGTTACGGACCGGCTGGCCGGCCCACCTGCAACCTGGTGCCCGCACCGGCGGCCTTTGCCTCCAACAATACCGACTGCCTGAAGCAGGACATGGCCGGCGCCAAGGCCCTGCTCGAACAGGCCGGCTGGAAAGTGGGGCCCGACGGGGTCCGCGCCAAGGACGGCGTGAAACTGGAAATTTCCTACCTCACCGCCACCAACAAGGTGCGGCAGGACTTCCAGGCCCTGATCAAGCAGTGGTGGACCGAACTCGGTGTCAAGACCGAACTGCGCAACGTGTCCGCGTCGGTGTTCTTCGGCGGGGATGCGGGCTCGCCCGACACCTTCCAGAAGTTCTATGCCGATGTCGAGATGTACGCCAACAACTTCGACGGCACCGACCCCGAGAACTATCTGGCTGAGCATGTGTGCGACAAGATCCCGCGCCCCGAGACCCAGTGGCAAGGGACCAACATGAACCGCTACTGCAACCCGGAGTACGACAAGCTCGTCAAGGAACTGTCGGCTGCCACCGGTGTGGACAAGCGCGGTGCCATCGCCAAGCGACTCAACGAGATGCTGACCAAGGACAGCTATGTCGTCGTTCCGCTGATCGACCGCGGCCGTGTTTCGGCACACTCCAACTCCCTGGCGGGCGTGCTGCTCAACACCTGGGACAGCGAGTTGTGGAACGCCGCTGACTGGACCCGCCGCAAGTAAGTCGCCTGGCCCGGACGGCGGTTCACCACCTCGAGCCGCCGTCCGCGGGCCATCCCGTTCATAGACGCATGTTCACCTACACGCTGCGCCGGCTGTTGATTGCCATCCCCACGGTGTTGATGATCAGTCTGGTCATCTTCATGCTGCTGGAACTGGCGCCCAACGATCCGATGGCCAATGTTCCGCTGACGGTTCCGCCGGAGGTCAAGGCCAAGATGCGCGAAGCGCTGGGGCTGGATCAGCCGTCCTGGGTCCGCTACCTGTTGTGGCTCAAGCAGTTTTTGTGGGTGGAGCCGTTGCACCTGTTCGACCAGGTGTTCGGCACCGCCCATGCGGCCGACTTGCAGCGCGTCATCTCCTGGCAGACCCGCAGCCCTGTGGTGGATCTGATCGCCCAGCGCCTGCCACAGACCCTGTGGGTGGTCGGGCTGGGCTACCTCATCGGCGTGTCGCTGGCTGTGCCCATCGGCGTGTTGTCGGCCTATCGCCAGTACAGCTGGTTTGACCAGCTGGGCACGCTGATCGCGATGGTCGGGTTTTCGGTTCCCACTTTTTTCACCGGTGTGTTGCTCATCGTCGTCTTTTCGGTGCACCTGAACTGGTTGCCCTCGATTTACGACACCACGCTGGTGGTCAATTCCGCTGAAACCTTCTGGCTGCAGGTCAAGCAGATGATCATGCCGGTGACGGTACTGGCCCTCTACAACGCCGCCCAGATCAGCCGTTTCATGCGGGCTTCCATGCTCGACAACCTGGGGCAGGACTATGTGCGCACCGCCCGAGCCAAGGGCATGACCGAAAAAGTGGTTGTGCTGCTGCATGTCCTGCGCAACTCCATGATTCCCGTGGTCACCGTGATTGCACTCGGCGTGCCATCCATTTTTGCCGGCGCCATCATCACGGAGCAGGTTTTCAAGGTCAATGGACTGGGCCAGTTGCTGATCAACGCCATCCAGTCCAATGACCTGCCCCTGGTGCAGTCCCTGACCTTCATTTTTGCGGTGCTCATCGTCACCTTCAACCTGATTGCCGATGTGCTGTACGGCATCCTCGATCCACGGATCCGCTATGACTGACGCTGAAGCCACCACGCACAGCCCGGGCCGGACTGCCGTCGATCAGGCCGACCGTCCGCCGCGCAGCCAGTGGCTGGAAGTCTGGGATCAGTTCAAGACCCACCGGGGCGCCCTGGTCGGTGCGGGCATCTTCCTCGCCATCCTGCTGTTCATTTTTGTGGGCCCCTGGCTCTGGAAGATCGATCCCACTTACGCCAATCTGCTGATGCGCAACAAGGATCCCAGCATGGCGCACCCCTTCGGCACCGACGACCTGGGGCGGGACCTCATGGCCCGCATGATGGCCGGTGGCCGGGTATCGCTGGCCGTGGGCCTGACCGCCATGGCGATCTCGGTGTCGCTGGGGACCCTGATCGGCATCAGCGCCGGGTTTTTCCGCCGCCTCGACGGATGGCTGATGCGCCTGACGGACTTGTTTCTTGCCTTGCCGCTGTTGCCCCTGCTGCTGGTGATGGTGATGCTGTTCCGGGAAACCCTGTCCCTGCGAATCGGGCCCGAGGGCGGCATCTTCATCCTGATGGTGGTGTCCATCGGCGCCACGTCCTGGATGCAGACCGCCCGCATCGTGCGCGGCGAGGTGCTGGCCCTGCGCGAGCGCGAATTCGTGCTGGCGGCCCGATCGATCGGGGCGCCGTCCCGTCGCATGATCCTTCGCCATATCCTGCCCAACACCCTCAGCCCCATCATGGTGGCGGCTGCCCTGGGTATCGCCAGCGCCATCATCGTCGAGAGCGCGTTGTCCTTCCTCGGCATGGGCTTCCCGCCCGATTTCCCCACCTGGGGACGCCTGCTCTACGACGCGGTCGACCATTTGCAGGATTACCCCAACCGGGTGATGTTGCCCGGCATCGCCATCTCGCTCACCGTGCTGTCCGTCAACTACGTCGGTGACGGACTGCGCGACGCGCTGGACCCGCGCATCCGCGGCCGCTGAACCCGTTCGCAGGGAGCAGAGGTCTCGACCGGACCCTGCGGTTTGCCGCAGGGCCCGGACCCATCAGACGGACAGGCGTGAGATGAGGCTCTGGATCATGCGGTCGCATTCGACCAGCTGGTCCAGCGGCACAAACTCGTCGGCTTTGTGAGCCTGTTCGATGCTGCCCGGGCCACAGACGATGCTGGGCACGCCCACATTCTGGAAAAAAGAAGCCTCGGTGCCATAGGCGACCTTGCTGCTCTGGTGCGGTC
This sequence comes from Rhodoferax sp., assembly GCA_018882485.1. Lineage (GTDB taxonomy): Bacteria > Pseudomonadota > Gammaproteobacteria > Burkholderiales > Burkholderiaceae_C > Rhodoferax. The sequence goes on from VERU01000120.1 coordinate 5,319, forward strand.
GCAACAGCGAGCGAACCAGCTGCAGCACGTCGTCGCGCTCCTGGGCATCCAGAGCGGGCACATCGCCCAGACTTTCCAGGTCCACTCCGCTGTCGGGGTGACGGGCCTTCATCCGCGGCTCGACCTGGTTGACGATGAAATCGCGGATGTCCTGATAAAAGCGGTCCTTGGGCACACCGGGCACGTAGCGGTAATCGAAGAAGAACTCGCACTCGGCGGGAATGATGTTGCGTCCGCTGCCACCGCTGATCAGGTTGGTCGACAGGGTGGAAAACGGCACGTCGAACCCCTCGATCTGCGGGCCCTGGGTTGCCTGCTGCTCCGCCAGATCCTGGATGAAGCCGATGATGCGGGCTGCGTACTCGATGGCGTTCACGCCCCGCGGCGTTAAAGACGAATGGGCCGCCCGCCCGCGAACCCGGCAGCGGAACATCCGCCCACCCTTGTGCGCCGTGACGATCCGCATGCTGGTCGGCTCGCCCACGATGCACCCGGTTGGCTGGATGCCCGCCGCCTGCATGTCGGCCAGCAGGGTCGGCACACCCAGGCACCCCACTTCCTCGTCGTAGCTCAGGGCGATGTGGATCGGCGTCTTCAGCCGGGCAGCGGCCATGGCTGGCGCCTGGGCCAGTACCGACGCGATGAACCCCTTCATGTCGCACGCGCCCCGGCCGTAGAGCCGGCCATCCCGCACGTCGGCCCGGAAGGGGTCGGTGGTCCAGGGCTGCCCATCCACGGGTACCACATCGGTATGGCCCGACAGCACGATGCCGCCGGGACCCTGTCCAAAGGTAGCAAACAGGTTGGCCTTGGTGCGCTCGGCGTTGTAGCTCAGCCGGACAGAGGCGCCCAGCGGCTCCAGGTAGGCGCGTGCCCATTCGATCAGCGCCAGGTTGGAGTTGCGGCTGGTCGTATCAAACCCGATCAGCTGGCTGAGGCAGTCCACCGTGGCCTGCACCGCGGCTGCATCGCCTGCGGTGGGTGCCCCGGCAGCGTCCTTGGCCAGCCATTGCGCCAGATCGTCCTTGCCCATGCTTGTGCTCCTTCAGTGTTGGATGAAATCCGCCCGGCCGACGGCACCGGCCAGCGTGCAGGATGCCCAGGACATCAAACCACACGAACCTGGATGCTTTCCAGCCCTGTGATGGTGCCTGTCATCGTGTCCCCGCTCACCACGGCCGCCACCCCCTCGGGGGTGCCGGTGTAGATGAGGTCCCCGGCCTGCAGTTCCCAGGCCGCAGACAGGTGCTCGATGGTTTCGGGGATGTTCCAGATCAGCTTGGAAATCAAGCTGCGCTGGCGATCCTGACCGTTCACCTGGACGGCTATTTCCGCCTGGGTGATGTCCCCGGCTCCAGCCGCCGGAGTGATCGCGCCGATCGGGGCCGAGTGATCGAACGCCTTGCCGATGCACCAAGGCCGGCCCTGCTTCTTCATGTCGGACTGGAGATCGCGTCGCGTCATGTCCAGGCCCACCGCGTAGCCATACACATGGCGCATCGCGTCGGCGGCCCGGATCTGCTTCCCGCCGACGCCGATGGCCACCACCAGCTCGATCTCGTGGTGGTAGTTCGCGGTGAGCGGGGGGTAGGGCACATCCACCACCTCGTCGGGCGGAACCACCACCAGCGCATCGGCCGGCTTCATGAAGAAGAACGGCGGCTCCCGCCCCGTGAACCCCATTTCCCGGGCATGTTCTTCGTAGTTCCGACCGACGCAGTAAATGCGGTGCACGGCAAATCGCTGCTCGCGGCCCACCACGGGAACGCTCACAACCGGAGGGGGCGGAAATACGTAACTCATGGGTTGACAACTCCAGATACCGAGGATGCCGAGGGATGGACAGGCACGGTAACGGGCCGAAACCGCCCGCTGCAACCTGCCCGTCGCACGCTACGGGGCAAGTCTAGCGCCATTGCCCCGACGGGTGCGGCCGTCCTGCCGGGGGCAGCGGTCCGGCAACGGCTATGCTCGGGCC
>VERU01000121.1 GCA_018882485.1 Rhodoferax sp.
GGGTTGCTCCACATGACCGACTCGTAGACGCCGTCGGGCACCCGGGCGATGGCGTCGCGCATCGCCCGTTCCGAGCGCGACTGAACCACCTCGGCCAGGGCCGTGAGGTCCTGCATGCCGTAGTCGTTCATGAAGCTCAGCAGCCGCTCGCCACCCATGGTGTTGGCGGTGCAGAAGGAATGGATATCGCCCAGCACCTGCTCGCCGTTGCGCACGTTCTGCCGGATCAGGGTGACCAGCGTCTCGTTGAGCCGTCCACCCTCGGAAAACCGCATCGGGGGGATTTGCAGGCCCTCTTCGTAGATCTCGCGGGCCCGCAGGGAGTCCTTGGTGCCGCCGATGTCCGAGACGTGGCCGACGGTACCCAGCAGCCCGACAACCCGCCCGCCCAGGAAAACCGGGGTGACGATGGCGACATCGAACAGGTGGCCTGCGCACAGCCAGGGATCGTTGGTGATGAGGACATCACCGGGCTGCAGGGTGGAGGCCGGGTAGCGCTCGAGCAGCGCCTTGACCGCGCGGGGCAGGGTCAGGTTGAAAACGGGCATGGCGCGCGGCGAGTGCGCCAGGGTCTCCCCCTCGGGGCTGAGGATTTCGCAGGCGAAATCCTGCGCTTCGGAGATAACCAGGGAGAACGCCGTTCGACACACGGTCAGCCACATCTCCTCGACCACGTTGACCAGCCGGCTCCACATGATCTCCAGGGCGATCGGATCGGCCTCGATGCGGGCAATGGCCTCCTGACGCGGGGTGTCATGGGTGACCGTCACGGGTCGGGCTGCCGGGGTTCCGACGGCAATGCGCAGGTTGAGGGCCGGGTCGACCATGACACGGTCCCAGGGACCGACCACGGTCGTGGCCTCGCGCTCCTCGATGATGCAGGGGCCGGCCAGCCGGGTGCCCGGTTGCAGCGCATCCCGGTCATGGACGGGTGTGCTGATGAACCGGTCCTCGAACCAGGCCATGCGTTGGCCCTTGAGCGACTCGCGCGAGGTGCCGGACGCCAGCGCACCGGCTATGGCCAGTTCGGGCGTCGGGCCGGCGCAGTTGACGCGGAAGTTGAGGGCCTCGAACCGGGCCGAGGGCGGTACGGCCGTGTAGCGTGTGCGATAGGCCTTGACGAACAGGTCGCGAAGCATGGGCACCTGCGCGGGGCCGATGGTCCCCGCCGGCAGGGGCACCCGGATGTCGTGCATCTGACCGACCAGGCGCATGTCGGCCCAGCGGGTCACGGTGATCTCCGCGTCCGGTACGCCGGCCGCGCGCAAGGGCTCACGCCCCTGCGACTCGAGCGCCTGCAGGACCTGGTTCACTGCCGTGCCGTCCTGCAGGTTGGACAGCTCAATAGGCATGGACTGCACCTGCTCGAAGGACAGGGGTGCGGCCAGAAAACCGAAGGCCGATGCAGCGCCCGAGGCGGGAGGAATGATGACCTCACGCACACCGAGCGCACGCGCAACATCCACCGCATGGGCGGGCCCCGCGCCGCCAAAACCCACCATGCTGAAGGATCGCGGATCGCGGCCGTGCTCCACCAGATGCACCCGGGCCGCCGCCGCCATGCTGTCCACCACCAGCGCATGGATGCCCCAGGCCGCCTGCGGCACCGTCAGGCCGAGCGGCTCGGCCACCCGGCGCATGGCGCGCTCGGCAGCCGGCAGGTCCAGACTCATGGTGCCGCCCAGGAAGAAGCCTGGGTCGTAGTAGCCCAGCAGCAGGCAGGCATCGGTGACGGTGGGCTCGGTGCCACCCTGGCCATAGCAGGCCGGGCCGGGGGCCGAACCGGCCGAGTGCGGTCCGACCTTGAGCAGGCCGAGTTCGTCAATGGCCGCGATCGAGCCGCCACCGGCACCGATTTCGATCATGTCGATGACCGGGGTCTTGATGGGCAGCCCGGACCCCTTGGTGAAACGGTGCACGCGCGCGGCTTCGAGCATGGGCATGACCTCGAACTGGCCGTCCTCGATCAGCGCAGCCTTGGCGGTGGTCCCGCCCATATCGAAGGAAATCACATCCTTGTGCCCGGCCAGCCGGCCAAACCAGGCCGTGGCCAGACCGCCCCCGGCGGGGCCGGATTCGAGCAGGCGAATCGGGAAGGCGCAGGCCGTCTGCGGGGACATCAGGCCGCCGGCCGAATGCATCAGCCGCAGGGCCCCGGCAAAGCCGCGCAGGGCCAGCTCGCGCTGCAGTTTGTCGAGATAGGCACCCATGAGCGGCTGCACGAAGGCATTGGCCGCCGTTGTCACGCAGCGCTGGTATTCGGACAGTTCAGGCACGACGGCACTGGAAAGGGACACCGCCAGCGACGGAAACTCACGCGCCGCCAGTGCCGCCACCTGCTGTTCATGCACGGGGTTGCGGTAGGCATGGAGAAAACAGACCGCCACCGCATTGACGCCGGCGGCGGCAAGCTGGGCCAGCCGGGTCCGCACTTCGGCGTCGTCGAGCGCCTGAATCACGCGGCCCTGGCTGTCGAGGCGCTCCGCCAGTTCCAGCCGCCGGTCGCGCGGGACCAGCGGTTCGGGAAACCGCAGGAACAGGTCGTAGATGTCGTAACGCTGCTCGGTGCCCATCTCCAGGATGTCACGGAAGCCGGCGGTGGTGAGCAGCCCCAGCCGCGCCCCGCCCTTGCGCTCGATGATCGCGTTGGTGACCAGCGTGGTGCCGTGCACGATGTCGCCCACATCGGCCAGCGAAATGGCAGCGCGGGCCATCAGTTCTTCCAGGCCGATGAGGGCCGAGCGCGACGGGTCATCCGACGAGGTCAGCCGCTTGTGCAGGTGCACGCGGCCCTCCAGCCGGTCGAACAGGACGAAATCGGTGAAGGTGCCGCCAATGTCGAAACCGACGCGCCACCGCTTGTCGGGGGATGAATCAGCGCTCATAGGGATTCCTCATGATGTCGGATCGGGCCTCGAGCAGGGCCTCGGTCAGTGACTGGAGTTCCGCCGGCTCCACGGTGGACTCGGGAAAAGTGATGCACAGGCTGAGTGTCTCGGCGGTCCGCTCGTCGCTGACCGCCACCGCAATCGCCCCGACCCCCCGGCCAGCTTCGTTGCGGGACTCGGCATAGCCGCGCTCGCGCACCTGGGCCAGACGCTCGAACAGATCCTGCAAGGTGGCGGGTGACTGCGGCGTAGCCCGGGAAACATCGCCCCCGAGCAGCTCGCGCACGGCCTCGTCGCTCATGGTTGCAAGCCAGGCGCGCCCGGTGGCGCAGGCATCGATGTGCAGCCGCTGCCCACCGAGGAAGACGCCGACCTGCAGGGGATTGCGCCCCGCGTGATGGGTCAGCCCGATCATGTAGGGCCCCACCCGCGCCGACACGAAGCCCGCATGGCCGTAGCGCTCCGAAAGATCGACCACCGCCGAATGGGCGCGCATGCCCAGGCTGTGGCCCGCGCTGGCGACTTCACCGAACCCCAGCAACATCACGCCGGGGCTGTAGCCGCGGCCATCGCGCGCACTGTCGAGCAGACCGACCTGGCGCATCGATCGCAACAGGCGCGACACATTGCTCTTGGGCAGACTCAGCATGTGAGCGACTTCGGTCACCGTCAACTCGGTACGGCTCGTCGAAAAGCAGCGCAACACACCGACGGCGGATTCAAGCGAGGACATTTGTGCCGAAAAATGGAACACGAATTGCAATAACTAGCATTATGACGCTGGAATCGCAGCATCTTTGAAGAAAATTCCGGTGATCGATGCCTGCCTGGGCTTTAGCGCTCGATACATGCGGTCCAGGATCGGCCCGGTCTCCCCAGGACGAAGTGACCGAAAATGCGGTGGGCGTCCAGCCTGGCTCCGTCCACCCTGTGCCCGCCAAACCGTCCCAGATCCGCCTCACCCCCTGCCATGCCTGTCCCTGGCGACCACCGAAAAATCGTCCTGTCCGGCATGCTGGCGCTGGCCATTGCCATGGGCATCGGGCGTTTCGCCTTCACCCCCCTGCTGCCCATGATGCTGCACGATGGCGTGGTGTCGCTGGCCGGGGCCAGCTGGCTGGCCAGCGCCAATTACATCGGGTATCTGGTGGGCGCCCTGCTGTGCACGGTACGACGCCTGCCCCATGCCACCCGGGTGGTGCGGCTGGGGCTGCTGAGCACGCTGGTGCTGACCCTGGCCATGGCCGTGCCCTGGGGCGCGGGCTGGCCTTTCCTGCGCTTCGCAGCGGGTGTGACGAGCGCCTTCGTGTTCGTCTACACCTCCGAATGGTGTCTGACCCAGGCCGCCCTGCGCGGGCGCACCAGCGCGGGGGCACTGATCTACACGGGGCCAGGCGCCGGCATCGTGCTGACGGGCCTGGCCGCCAGCGCCATGGTGGCGGCCGACTGGAAGGCCAGCAGCGGCTGGCTGGTGTTCGGGCTGCTGGCCCTGCTGCTGACCGTGCTGGTGTGGCCGGTCTTCCATCCGCGCCACGCGCTGGCCAGTCCCGTCCCCCCACCGGTGCGCCCCGCCGGGGCGGCGCCCGACCATTCGGGCACGGAGGTGGCCGGCCTGGCCATGGCCTATGGCATGGCCGGATTCGGTTACATCGTCACGGCCACCTTTCTGCCGGTGATCGCGCGCCAGGTGTTGGCCAAGTCGATCTGGCTGGACATGTTCTGGCCCATCTTCGGCTTCGGCGTGGTCTGCGGCGCCGCCATCGCATCGCGGATACGAACCGCGAGGGACCTGCGCCTGATGCTGCTGGGCTGCTATCTGGTCCAGGCCCTCGGGGTGGCGCTGGGGCTGTGGATGCCCACGCTGCCGGGGTTCGCCTTGGGCAGCCTGCTGGTGGGCCTGCCCTTCACGGCCATCACCTACTTTGCCATGCAGGAGGCCCGGCGGATCCGCCCGCAGCACATCCCGCAGACCATCGGCCTGCTGACGGCCCTGTACGGGCTGGGGCAGATTCTGGGTCCGCCGCTGGCGGCCTTCCTGGTGAGCCACGCGGGTTCGGCCACGACCGGTTTCGAGCAGGCGCTGGGCGTGGCGGCGGGCGCCCTGCTGGCGGGCAGCGCGGTCATCCTGGTCCTGGTGCGGCGCTATCCGGTCCGCGGATAGGGCGCTCAGCCCCTGACCCTGGCGCGGGTTTCCCGGTCGAGGATGTCGCGCAGCGCCTGGAACAGCGGCCTGGACTGCGTGTGCTTCCTTCCGTAGTCCAGGTTAAAGGCGTAATTGAAATCCGGTGGATTCAGGCCCTGGTTGTGCTGCAGAATGGTCTCCAGCTTGTCCAGTGCCTTGACCGCGCGCGCCTCCGGTGAGCCAGCCTGTTCGTAGTCGTCCCACAAGGCCAGGATCTCCATCCGCAAGGTCTCGTCCAGCGGCGCGCTCAGGGCCAGCAGGTCCTGCCGTTCCTGGGCGCTCTTGCCGGCCGCGTCCTGCTGGCGCACCGCCGGAATGTCCCCGTGAATCGCCTCCCCGAGGTCGTGGATGATGCACATCCGCAGCACCTTGAGGAGATCGAGGTCGGCCAGTTCGTCCGCAAACACCATCGCCATCAGGGCGAGCCGCCAGCTGTGTTCGGCCGTGCTCTCGGGGCGCCCCGAGCGGGTGCAGGCCGTCCGCAACACGCTCTTGAGCCGCTCCGCCTCGCGCAGGAAGGCCAGGCGTCCCGCCAATTTGTCCACATCCATGTTGTCGCCCATGCTGCGAATGGAGCCGACATCATGCCCCAAGCCGCACGCATCCGGAGGCCGGACCGCGCTCCCGGTCTGGAACAATGGGGGGATCGCCTTTCCCGACTCGACTTCGCCATGACACCCCACCCCGAGCTGGACCTGGTTTTTGAGCGCGACGTGCCCATTTCGCCCCAGGCGGTGTGGCGCGGATGGACGGATCCGGAGACGCTGATGCAGTGGTTCTGCCCCCGACCCTGGCGGGTGGTGGCCTGCACCATCGACCTGCGCCCGGGCGGTCGCTTTGCCACCACCATGCAGTCGCCCGAAGGCCAGACCATGCCCGAAATGGACGCCTGCTACCTGGTGGTGGAACCGGCAAGCCGCCTGGTCTGGACCAATGCGCTGGGCCCGGATTTCCGGCCTCAGCCCGGCACAGCCAACGGGGCCGAGGGCCCACCCAACTTCCCGTTCGTGGCCGATCTGCGCTTTGAGGCGCTGCCAGGCGGTGGCACCCGCTACCGGGCCTGCGTGCGCCATGCCGACGCCGCCGCGCGGCAGACGCATGCCGACATGGGCTTCGAGCAGGGCTGGGGGGCAGCCCTGGACCAGCTCGTGGAACTGCTCCGGGAATAAGGCATCCAGCCCGATTCTTGTTAACAAACCTTCTCCGATACGCAACACGGAAGCGCCGTAACCCGTTGAAATCATTCAGGATGATGCAAAGACCGCCAAAACAGTGAATGCATGCGTGGAAAATTCGGAAATATTTGTCAACAAGATTACAGAAAACCGCCCGATTGTGTGCACAATGAAGCGCGACCCAATGCTTCATGGACGATCGATCCGGCCCCGACATTCCCAGCGCTGACGCGCCAACGGGACTCGTCCCTGCGTCCGAAGAGGCGCGGATGCAGCAGCGGCTGTCCGGGGCCATCTTCGAGCATCGCCTGCCACCCGGGACCAAATTGCCGGAAGCGGAGCTCGGCCGGATTTTTGGATTGAGCCGCGGCGCCGTCCGCAAGGTCTTGAGCCGGCTCGCAGCGGATCAGCTGGTCGACCTCGTTCCCCATCGCGGCGCCTTCGTGGCCCGCCCGTCCGTGGAGGAAACCCGCGATGTCTACGCACTGCGCCGGATTCTGGAGGCGGGTGTGGTGCGTTGCCTGGCCGACCCGAGCCGGACACCCAGCCGGCGATGGCTGCAACAGGTGCGCCAGCAGATCGACGAGGAGCGCCGCGCCAGCGAACGGGGCGACACGGCGCGGTACATCCGGCTGGCCGGGCAGTTCCACCTGGACCTGGTCTGCGCCACCGGCAACGGCGCCCTCGAGCAGCACCTTCGGCGAGTGATCTCCCAGACCTCCCTGATGACGGCGCTCTACGATGTCCCGGGCAGCAACACCTGCTCGTTTCGCGAGCATCTCGACATCCTGCGCGCCCTCGAGGACGGGGACGCCGAACGCAGCGAGCGCCTCATGGAAGCCCACCTGAGGGGCTGCGAACGGCAGTTGCGGCTGGGCGAGGATCCCCCACGGGTGGACCTGGCCGCCGTCCTGTCCGAACCCTCCAGCCAACGGCCCCGGCCTGGCGCCACAGTTCCCCCCCTGGGTGATCGCTGAGATCGCCCGCATGTTCGTACCCACCACCGGAGTCTGCACCATGAAGAAACGACTGATCGCCCTGGGCT
>VERU01000122.1 GCA_018882485.1 Rhodoferax sp.
CGTTCTTGGAACGCGAAGCGACCGCCTGGGCGATCAGGGCGTTCATGTCGGCGGCACGCTCGGTGGTGCGGTCGTAGATGAAATGCAGCGTCGGCACGGTGTGGATGTGCAGGCGCTTGAACAGGCCGTTGCGCAGGAAGCCGGCCGCCTGGTTCAAGGCGTCCTGCGTCTGCTGCGGGTCGCCCACCAGCACGCTGAAGAACACCTTGGCATGCGCATAGTCGGGCGTCACCTCCACGGCTTGCAGCGTCACCATGCCCACGCGCGGGTCCTTCAACTCGCGCGCGATCAGCTCCGTCAGATCGCGCTGGATCTGATCGGCGACCTTGAAGCCGCGGTTCGGAGCAGATGACTTTTTGGCCGGCATGGTCGAGCTTTACAGGGTACGGGCGATTTCCTTGACCTCGAAGAACTCCAGCTGATCACCTTCCTTGATGTCGTTGTAGTTCTTGAGCTTGATACCGCACTCGAAGCCTTCCTTGACCTCGCGCACATCGTCCTTGAGGCGCTTGAGCGATTCGAGTTCGCCGGTGTAGATGACCACGTTGTCGCGCAGCAGACGGAAACGCGCCGAACGCGTGACCATGCCGTTGGTGACCATACAGCCCGCAACGGTACCGATCTTGGAGGCCACGAACACGGTGCGGATCTCGGCGTTGCCGATGACTTCTTCCTTCTGTTCGGGGGCCAGCATGCCGGACATGGCGGCTTTGAGCTCGTCCACCGCGTCGTAGATGATGTTGTAGTACTTGATCTGAACGTCGTTGCCCTCGGCCAGCTTGCGCGCACCGGCATCGGCACGCACGTTGAAGCCGATCACCAGGGCCTTGGAGGCGATGGCGAGGTTGATGTCGGACTCGCTGATGCCGCCCACGCCGGTGTAGACCATCTGCACGCGCACCTCGTCGGTCGAGAGCTTGAGCAGCGAGGCCGACAGGGCTTCTTGCGAACCCTGCACATCGGCCTTGAGCACGATGGGCAGCGACTTGACTTCGCCAGCCTGCATGTCGGCGAACATGTTCTCCAGCTTGGCGGCTTGCTGCTTGGCCAGCTTGGTGTTGCGGAACTTGCCTGCGCGGTAGGTGGCGATTTCGCGGGCACGGCGCTCGTCGGCCATGACCATGAATTCGTCGCCGGCCTGCGGCACTTCGGCCAGGCCCTGGATCTCGACCGGAATCGAGGGGCCGGCTTCCTTGGTGCTCTTGCCGTTTTCGTCGAGCATGGCGCGCACGCGGCCATAGGTCTGACCGGCCAGCACCACATCGCCACGCTTGAGCGTGCCGGACTGCACCAGCACCGTGGCCACCGAGCCGCGGCCCTTGTCCAGGCTGGCTTCGATCACCAGGCCCTTGGCGGCAGCCTCGACCGGCGCCTTGAGCTCCAGCACTTCGGCCTGCAGCAGCACCTGCTCGAGCAGGTCGTCCACGCCCATGCCGGTTTTGGAGGAGACGGCCACAAAGGGCGAGTCGCCACCAAATTCTTCGGGCACCACTTCTTCAGCGATCAGCTCGGCCTTGACTTTTTCAATGTTGGCTTCGGGCTTGTCGGCCTTGGTCATGGCGACCACGATCGGCACACCGGCCGCTTTCGCGTGCTTGATGGCTTCCTTGGTCTGCGGCATGACGCCGTCGTCGGCCGCGCACACCAGGATGACGATGTCGGTGGCCTGGGCACCACGGGCACGCATGGCCGTGAAGGCCTCGTGACCGGGGGTGTCCAGGAAGGACACCATACCGCGTGGGGTTTCCACGTGGTAGGCACCGATGTGCTGCGTGATGCCACCGGCTTCGCCTGCGGCCACCTTGGCGCGGCGGATGTAGTCCAGCAGCGAGGTCTTGCCGTGGTCGACGTGGCCCATGACCGTGACCACCGGTGCGCGCGCCACCGCTTCGGCGTGGTGCGCGGAGGATTCTTCCTCGGTGAATGCTTCCGGATCGTCCAGGGCGGCGATGATGGCTTTGTGCCCCATCTCTTCCACCACGATCATGGCGGTGTCCTGGTCCAGCGGCTGGTTGATGGTCACCATCTGGCCCAGCTTCATGAGCTGTTTGATCACCTCGGACGCCTTGACCGCCATCTTGTGTGCGAGCTCCGCCACCGTGATGGTTTCGGGCACATGCACCTCGATGACCCGGAACTCTGACGGCACGGCGATTTGCTCGTGCCCGTCGCCCCGATCGCTGCCGCGCTTGCCACGCGGCCCGCCACGCCAGCTGCCCGCCCGGCCGGCGCCAGCGCCGGTGTCACCCCGCGTCGGGATGGCCTTCTTCTTCGCCGGGTCGCCGGCCCAACTGCTGGACAGCTTGGCCGACTTGACCTCCTTGCCGCCTGGCGCCGCCGCGGTACCGGGCGCTCCGGGTTTGGCCGGTTTGGCAGCACCTGTGCCCGCCGCCCCGGATGCCGGGGTGGCCGGACGGTGCAGGGTCCCCTTGAGTCCGGCCTTGGCGTCGGCGGCTTTGGGTTCGTCGGGCTTCTTCACGGGCGCCGCAACGATCTTGCGAGCCGGCGCTGCCATCATCTGGCGGATGGCAGCCGCCTCCGCTTCGGCCTTGCGCCGCCGTTCTTCCAGGTCGGCCGCCCGGGCCTTGTCCTCTTCAGCACGGGCCTTCGCCTGCGCTGCGGCAGCCTCGCGGGCCTGCGCTTCCGCCTGGGCCTGGGCCTCGCTGACGGCCTTCTCCTTGGCCCGCGCGGCCGCATCGCGATCCTCGCGTTCCCCGGCTTCCTGCGATGTCCGACTCGACGTGTCGGCTGCGGCAAGACGTGCCTGCTCGGCCGCGAGTTGCGCGCGGGCCAGCTCGGCCGCCTTTTCCGCAGCTGCCTTTTCCGCCGCCTCGCGGGCCCGTTGTTCCTCGGCCTCGCGCTGACGCCGACGCTCGGCCAGTTCCTCCTCCTGACGGCGGATCAGTTCCGCCTGGCGCCGGGCTTCCTCTTCGCGGCGCTGCAAGTCGGCCGTGTCGGGCGTGGGTGCCGGCGGGGCTTCGGTCATCGCCTCGGCGGGTGCTTGGCCGTCTGTACCGTCCTCACGCCGGACGAAGGTGCGCTTCTTGCGCACTTCCACCTGGATGGTGCGCGCCTTGCCGGTCGAGTCTGCCTGCTTGATCTCCGTGGTCGACTTCTTGACCAGCGTGATCTTCTTGCGTTCCCCGGTGGCGGTGCCGTGGCTGGCCTGGAGATATCCCAGCAGGCGCTGCTTGTCGGCGTCGCTCAGGCTGTCCGTGGGCGACGTCTTGGCCACGCCCGCAGCCCGCAGCTGCTCCAGCAGTGTCTCGGTGGGTTTCTTGAGTTCCCGGGCAAACTCGGTGACGGTGGTACTGGACATATGGTGTGTAACCTTAGGTTCGGCCGGCAAGCTCCATGGGGTGCTTGCCCGCCATCACTGGATCGGCATGGACAGGGCCGCCTTCAGGAAGCGGCGGCGGCGTCGTTCGCGAACCAGTGCTCGCGCGCCTTCAGGATCAGGGCCTTGGCCTCCTCGGCTGGCTGGCCGGTGATGTCGGTCAACTCGTCGACAGCGAGGTCGGCCAGATCGTCGCGGGTGTGCACGCCGGATTCGGCCAGGCGGGCAATCAGCTCCGGCGTCAGGCCTTCCAGATCGCGCAGGTCCTGCGAGACCTCTTCCACGCTTTCCTCACGCTGGATCTCCAGCGTCAGCAGGGCGTCCTTGGCGCGGGTGCGCAGCTCGATCACGGTGTCCTCGTCGAAGCTCTCGATCTCCAGCATTTCTTCCAGCGGCACATAAGCCACCTGCTCCAGGCTGGTGAACCCTTCGGCAATCAGCAGATCGGCGATCTCTTCGTCCACATCCAGCTTTTCCATGAACAGCTTGCGTCCGCTGTCCATCTCGCTGGCCTGCTTCTGAGCCGACTCGGCCGCATCCAGGATATTGATCTTCCAGCCCGTCAGTTCGGACGCCAGGCGCACGTTCTGCCCGCCCCGCCCAATCGCAATGGCCAGATTTTCCTCATCGACCACCACATCCATGGCGTGCCGTTCCTCGTCCACCACAATGGAGGTGACGTTGGCGGGGGCCAGTGCGCCGATCACGAACTGGGCCGGATCGTCGCTCCACAGCACGATGTCCACCCGCTCACCGGCCAGCTCATTGGTCACACCGTTGACGCGCGAGCCGCGCACCCCGACGCAGGTGCCGATCGGATCGACCCGTTTGTCGTGGGACACCACCGCGATCTTGGCGCGCGATCCCGCGTCCCGGGCACAGGACTTGATTTCCAGCAGGCCCTGTTCGATTTCAGGAACCTCCTGGCGGAACAACTCCATCATGAATTCCGGCGCCGAACGGGACAGGATGATGGGGGCGCCGCGCAGGGTCAGATCCACTTCCATGATCATGGCCCGCACCCGATCGCCGGTCCGCAGGTTTTCCTTGGGAATCATCTCGGTTCGTCGCAGCCGGCCCTCGACGCGACCGCTCTCCACGATGATGTCGCCCTTGTCCATGCGCTTGACGGTGCCGACGAAGATCTTGTCGCCGCGCGACATGAAGTCGTTGAGCAGCATTTCCCGCTCGGCATCGCGGATTTTCTGCAGGATGACCTGCTTGGCGGCCATGGCGCCGATCCGCCCGATCGGCACCGAATCCACCGCTTCCTCGATGTATTCGTCGACCTCGACATCCGGAATCTGCTCCTTCGCCTCGAACAGCAGGATTTCCTGGTCGGGCAGCTGCAGGCCGGCTTCATCGGGCACCACGTGCCAACGGCGGAACGTCTCGTAATTGCCGCTGTCGCGGTCCACGGCCACGCGGATATCCACATCGCCCGGGTAGAGCTTCTTGGTGGCCTGCGCCAGGGCCGCCTCGACGGCCCCGAAGACCACATCGCGCTCGACGTTCTTCTCGCGTGAAATGGCTTCCACCAACATCAACATTTCGCGGTTCATACCCATCATCTCCTCAATCGATTCCGTTCGACTCCGGCGTGCGACCAGCCTGTTCAGCGGCTGACGACCCACGCCCCTTGAAATTCACGATCGGTGCCAACCGGGCTTCGCGCACCTCATCGAGTGTGAAAGCCAGGGCCTGCAACGGTGCCGGCGGGCGTTTGCGCCCCGGCTTCTGCCCCGGCTTGAGCGCAGGCTCGTCCCGCCAGACGATCTGCCAGCCCGCGGCCTGCGGGTCTGCCGCAGCGCTCGCGACACCGGACGGCGCATCCACCCGCTCCAGGGTACCCCGAAATTTCTTGCGATTGGCCGCCACCTGCCCCTGGGCCGCAGCGCCCAGCGGCGCCTTCAGGGTGATATCGACCACCGAACCGACAAACCGCTCGAAGTCCCGAGCATGGCGCAGCGGACGATCGATACCGGGAGAAGACACCTCCAGCCGCCGGTACTCGATGCTGTCGACATCGAGCGCAAACTGCAATTGCCGGGTCACCCGCTCGCAATCGTCGACCGTGACCAGCCCCTCGTCACCGGGGACGGGCGCATCGGGCTGCCAGGGCCGGTCGATCGTGACACGCAACAGCCCCCCGGCCGACCACTCGGTGGCCACCAGGTCGTAGCCCAGACCGGCCACGGTTTGCGCAACGATCTCCTTCATCCCCACTTCGGTACGACTGCCTGTTCCTGAAAAAACGACAGACCAAAAAAAACGGGCGGTGGTAACTCGCCCGTTTCCTTGGTCGTGAAGCCTCAATTGTAGCGCAAAAAGGCTGGAAGTCCTTGATTTAGAAGCCTTATGTGGCCGCGGCCACCAGGGTCTGGGTATAAGACTCGGCAGGATGGGCCAGCACCTGCCACGTCGGTCCCTGCTCAACGATGTAACCGTCCTTCATCACCGCCACGTCGTGCGCCATGGCGCGGATCACGGCCACGTCGTGGGTGATGAGGACGTAACTCAAACCCCGCTCGCGCTGCAACTGCTGCAGCAGCTCCAACACCTGCTTCTGCACCGTGACATCCAGCGCGCTTGTGGGCTCGTCGAGCACCACGATGCGGGGTTCCACGATCAGCGCCCGGGCGATGGCAATGCGCTGGCGCTGCCCCCCGGAAAACTCGTGGGGGTAGCGCTGCAGCAGCTGGTCGTCATCCCCGGAGGTCCCCGAATCCTGCAGCCCCACCTCGCGCAGGGCCGTCAAAACCCGCTGTCGGCGCTCCGACGGACGGAGCGTGGGGCGGTGGACCCGCAACCCTTCACCCACGATTTCCTCCAGCGTGAGGCGGGGTGACAGGGACGAGAACGGATCCTGGAAGACCACCTGGACCGCCTGTCGCAAGGCCCGGTTGCGCCGCTCATCGCGCAGCCAGCTGCGACCGGTCAGGCGCAGCTCCCCGGTGCTGGGCAGCAGCCCCAGCAGTGCCAGTGCCAAGGTCGACTTGCCCGAACCCGATTCACCGATCACGCCCAGGGTGCGCCCCTCTGCCAGGCGCAGGTCGATGCCCTGTACCGCCACGAATTCGCCCTTGCGAAACCAGCCAGACAACCCGGGGCGACGCACCGGGTAGCTAACCCGAAGGCCCCAGGCCTGGGCAACGACCGGTGGCGTTTCGGGCCCCGGCTCTGCGATGTCGCGCTGCGGCTGGCTGTGGACCAGTCGGCGGGTGTAAGGGTGACTGGGACGGCTGAGCAAATCGGCCACCGGCCCCTGCTCCACCACCCGACCCCGCTCCATCACGACCACCCGGTCGGCAAAGCGGCGCACCAGGTTCAGATCGTGCGTGATCAGCAGCACCGCCATGCCGTGGGCTTGCCGCAACCGCTCGATCAATGCCAGCATCTGCAGGCGCAGCGCCGCGTCCAGGGCCGTGGTGGGTTCGTCGGCCAGCAGCAGCCGGGGCTGGCAGGCCAGGGCCATGGCGATCATGACCCTCTGGCGCTGCCCGCCACTGAGCTGGTGCGGGTACGCGCGGGCCCGCCGCGGCGCATCGGGAATGCCGCACTCTGCCATCAATTCGATAGCACGAGACCCAGCATCCACGCGGCTTAGACCCGTTTTCAGTTGCAAAACCTCGATCAGTTGCTCACCCACCGTGAGCAGGGGATTGAAGGCGCTCATGGGCTCCTGGAACACCATCGCGATGTCCCGGCCACGCAGCGCCCGCAGTTCGCGCTCGGGCAACTGCAGCAGATCCCGGCCCTCGAACCCGGCCGCACCCGTCAGTCGGGCATTCTGAACGAGCCTCAGCAGCGCCAGGGCGGTCACGGTCTTGCCGGACCCGGACTCACCCACCAGGGCCACTTTTTCACCGGGCTGGACCACCAGATCCACGCCGTGCACGACCTCGTGGTCCCCGAAGGCAATCGACAG
>VERU01000123.1 GCA_018882485.1 Rhodoferax sp.
AGATGTGTATAAGGGACGGCCCGTGGTCCCTGGGAGTTCCGGCCGGCGCAGCGGTCCCTGCAGGTGCATCCCGGCGAGATGGTGACCGTGATGTACGAGTTCCAGAACGTGCAGAACCGCCGCATGGCAGCGCAGGCCATCCCCAGCTATGCGCCCAAGCAGGCGGCCGCGCATTTCAACAAGCTGGAATGCTTCTGTTTCAACCAGTACACCCTGGAGCCGGGTGAGCGCAAGTCCTGGCCGGTGGTGTTCGTGATCGATCCCAAGCTGTCGCGGGACGTGGCCACCATCACCCTGTCGTACACCTTCTTCGAGGTGGGCGCCAAGACGCCACCCGCCCCCCTGGCCGATGCGGGGCGTCTGATGACGTCGGGAGCCGGCTCGTGAGCGCTGCCCCGGGTCGGTCGTTGCTGCGCTCCCTGCGGGCCGTGGCCTGGTCGTTTCTGGGCATACGGGGTCGCGGTGCATCGCAGCAGGACATGGCCACCATCAAGCCCCTGCATGTCATCGTGGTGGGCCTGGTGGGCGCGCTGCTGCTGGTCGTGGGATTGATCGTGCTGGCCCGTTCGGTGACGGGCGGCTGATCGCGGGATGAATGAACAAGTCTAGGAAAGAATGGAGCTGACATGAGTTCGACGACACACGGCACGACGCCGCACTATTTCGTACCCGCCCCGTCCCGGCATCCCGCCCTGGCCGCGTTCGGCCTGTTCTTCCTGATCCTGGGGGCCGGGCAGTGGATCAACGGTTCGGACTGGGGCAAGTACTCGCTGGCTTTCGGTCTGGCCTGGTTCCTGGTCGTGCTGTACCAGTGGTTCAGCGAGGCGGTGGGTGAGAGCGAGGGCGGCCAGTACGGTCGCAAGATCGATCTGTCCTTCCGCTGGAGCATGAGCTGGTTCATCTTTTCCGAGGTGATGTTCTTCGGCGCCTTCTTCTCCGCCCTGTGGTGGGCGCGCGCGCATTCGGTGCCTGCCCTGGGCAACGTCGAGAACGCCCTCTTGTGGCCCGACTTCAAAGCGGTGTGGCCCAGCATGGCGGCCGGCGCCACGGCCTCGCCGGCGGGCATCGTGGAGCCCTTCACCACCATGACGCCGTTCTGGCTGCCGACCATCAACACGGCGCTGCTGCTGAGCTCCGGCGTGACGCTGACGATCGCCCACCACGCGCTCGTGGCCGGCAACCGCGCCCGCACCATTGCCTTCATGTGGCTCACCGTGCTGCTGGGCGTCGTGTTCCTGATCGTGCAGGGCTATGAGTATTACCACGCCTACCACGAACTGAACCTCAAACTGACCTCCGGTGTCTACGGGTCCACCTTCTTCATGCTCACGGGCTTCCACGGTTTCCACGTGTTCATCGGCATGCTGATGCTTCTGTTCATCACACTGCGGCTGCAGAAGGGCCATTTCAGCGCCGACCGCCACTTCGGATTCGAAGGCGCCGCCTGGTACTGGCACTTTGTGGACGTGGTGTGGCTGGGGCTTTACGTGCTGGTGTACTGGCTCTGACCCGAGCCCGCTCCAGGGGTCCAGGCACCGTGCGCGGTGCCTTTTTGTTGGCTGTGGCGACGGGCGGGCGTCAGCGTCCGCTGGCGATGCCGGTAGGCTGGATCAGCCCCAGCTTCCAGGCGAGCAGGATGCACAGAAACAGCAGGATCGACAGTCCCACCCGCATCCCGAGCGCCAGCACCATGCGATTGCCCTTGGAGCCCTGCCTGAGCATGAAATACAAGGCCGTGCCCAGGCTGCCCACAATGGCCACGAACGCCAGCAAGACCAGATACTTCATGCAAGGCATTATCCCGTGATTGCAGCCCGACGCCGGATCGGGGTCACCCTGGCTGCGGCCTTGACGCTGGCGGGCACGTATGGGCTTGGCCAATGGCAACTGTCGCGGGCTGCCTACAAGGAGCGTCTGCAGGCGGAACTGCAAGCGCGCTCGACCCTGGAGCCCCTGGGCAACGAAGGCCTGCGCACGCTGACCGACCCCGGCCAGGCGGTGCACCGGCCTGCCGTGGTCCGGGGACGCTGGCTGCCGCAGCATCAGGTGTTTCTGGACAACCGTCCCCAGAATGGCCGGGTGGGCTGGGTGGTGGTCGCGCCCTTCGAACTGGCCGGTGAGGGGCCAGGGCCCGCGCCGGTGCTGCTGGTGCAACGGGGCTGGGCGCCGCGCGATTTCCTGGATCGCACGCAGCTGCCGCCGGTCGCGACCCCGCCGGGCGACCAGAGCGTGCAAGGCCGCTTGGCCCTCGGTCCATCCAAGTTATACGAGATGGGCCCGACAGACAGCGGACGCATCCGGCAAAATCTCGACATTCAGGCGTTTTCGCGCGAAACCGGCCTGAATCTGCTGCCGTACACCCTTCTGCAGACCGGTGCTCCCAGCGAGGGCCTGTCGCGGGACTGGCCACCGCCGGCTTTCGGGGTGGACAAGCATTACGGATACGCCTTTCAATGGTTTGCCCTGAGCGCTTTGACGGCGCTGCTTTATGTCGGATACCTCTACCGTGGACGAGCCGCACGCCCCCAGTCAGCCGCCTGATGCCGCAAGGCGGATCGGCGCAGCGCCCGCTGCGCTGGGGCTGACCGTGCACGGGCTGCCCGAGCCGGGTCGAGCCGCCCTGGCGGTCCGTCCCTGGCGCGGACGCTGGATCATGCTCGCCGTTCTGCTGGCCTGTGCCGCCCCTGTGGTGGCCTCCTACCTGGCCTACTATGTGGTCCGGCCGGAGGGGCGGCGCGTCTACGGCGAACTCATCGACCCCCAGCGGCCGCTCCCCGCTGTGGCCACCCGTTCGCTGTCGGGCGCGGTGCAGCCGCTCGATGCGCTGCGCGGCCAGTGGCTGCTGGTCACCGTGTCGGGCGGAGCCTGTGCCAGCGAGTGCCAGGAGCGGCTCTACCTGCAGCGCCAGCTGCGCGAAATCCTGGGCAAGGACAAGGACCGGCTCGACCGTGTGTGGCTCCTCACCGACGAGGCCGAGGTGCCGGCGCCGATCCTGCCGGGCCTGCGCGATGCCACGGTGTTGCGCCTGGCTGCGGCCGACCTGACTGGCTGGCTCCAGCCCGCCTCCGGCCATCGGCTGGAAGAGCACCTGTATGTGGTCGATCCGATGGGCAACTGGATGATGCGGTTTCCTGCCGATCTGGATCGGGCCAGCGCGGCCCGCGCCAAGCGCGATCTGGAGCGCCTGATGCGGGCGTCGGCGTCGTGGGACACGGCGGGCCGGCCCCCCGCTTCCCCCTGATTCGGGCCCCGTCATGCAGGATCTCTACGACTGGTCTCCGGCGCTGCGGCTCATGGCCCTGGGCCTGCTGCTGGCGCTGGGCCCGCTGGTCTGGGTCTGGCGACGGCATCGCCAGGGTGGCCTGCTGGGCATGCGGCGCGCCCTCACCCTGCTGACCCTGTTCCTGACCTTTGACCTGGTGATGTTCGGCGCCTTCACGCGCCTGACCGATTCGGGCCTGGGCTGCCCCGACTGGCCGGGTTGCTATGGCCACGCCAGTCCCATCGGCGCCCACGCACCCATCGCCCAGGCGCAGGCGGCCCTGCCCAGCGGGCCGGTGACCCATGGAAAGGCCTGGATCGAGATGGTCCACCGCTATCTGGCCACCGGCGTGGGCGTTCTGATCATCGGGCTGCTGGTGTTGGCCTGGCGCCAGCGTGTGGCGGGGCCGCATCCAGCCGCGGACACCCCGGCTCCCGGGCTGGGCCTGCCGCTGTTCACGCTGGTGTGGGTGTGTCTGCAGGGGGCCTTTGGCGCCCTGACCGTCACCTGGAAGCTGTTTCCGGCCATCGTCACCCTGCACCTGCTGGGCGGCCTGATGCTGCTGGCCCTGCTCGTCTGGCAAGCCGTGGGCCTGTCGCTTGCCGGGCCCGATGCGGCCCGGCCGCCCGCCTTGCCGTCGCGCTGGCGCGCACTGGCGCTGCTGACCACGGCAGCCCTGATGGTGCAGGTGACCCTGGGCGGGTGGGTCAGCACCAACTACGCGGTGCTGGCCTGCAGCGACATGCCCCTGTGCCAGGGACGCTGGTGGCCGGAGATGGATTTCGCGCAGGGTTTTCAGGTCTGGCGCGAGCTCGGCCTGAATACCGCCGGCGAGGTGCTGACGCTTGCGGCGCTGACCGCCATCCACTTTGTGCACCGCTGGGTGGCGCTGCCCGTGCTGCTGCTGCTGGCGGCCCTGGCCCATGGTTTGATCCGCACCCCGGGGTGGCGCCGTGCGGGGCGGTCGCTGGCGGGTCTGGCGGCCCTGCAGCTGCTCACCGGCCTGAGCAACGTGGTGCTCGGCTGGCCGCTGCTGGCGGCGGTGCTGCACACCGGCGGCGCGGCGGCCCTGCTGGGCCTACTGGTCGCGGTCGTGGCGGCCAGCCGCAGCGCACCGGCGCTGGCCGCCGGCGTGGACGCCGGTGCGAACGGCCGTGTGGACGTCGGTGTGGGCGAACGGCGTGCCGCTGGCAGGCTGCGCGGCTCCGACCGGCTGGAGTCCGCATGAGCGGTCAGGCCCGAATCGCAGCCAGCTCCGTGTGGGGCCAGTACTACGTGCTGACCAAGCCACGGGTGGTGCAGCTGATCGTGTTTTGCGCGCTCATCGGCATGGTGCTGGCCGTGCCCGGCTGGCCCCGCTGGCGCGACGTGGGCCTGGCGGCCGTGGCCAGCCTGGGCATCTGGCTGGTGGCGGGCGCCGCGGCCGCCTTCAACTGCCTGATCGAGCAGGAAATCGACGCCCGCATGAAGCGCACCGCCTGGCGACCCACCGCCAAAGGCGAGCTCGGGCGAGGCCAGACGCTGCTGTTTTCGGGGGTCCTGTGCGGCCTGGGCTCGGCGTTGCTGTATGTCTGGGTCAACCCGCTGACCATGTGGCTCACCTTTGCCACCTTTGTGGGCTACGCCGTGGTCTACACCGTCATCCTCAAGCCGCTGACCCCCCAGAACATCGTCATCGGTGGCGCATCCGGCGCCATGCCACCCGTGCTGGGCTGGGCGGCCATGACGGGCGAGGTCGGACCCGAGGCGCTGATCCTCTTTCTCATCATCTTCCTCTGGACACCGCCCCATTTCTGGGCGCTGGCCCTGTACCGCGTCGAGGATTACCGCAAATCCGGCCTGCCCATGCTGCCGGTGACCCACGGCAACGCCTTCACCCGGCTGCAGATCTTTCTCTACACCCTGGTGCTGGCCGCCGCCTGCCTGCTGCCGTTCGTTTCCGGCATGAGCGGCTGGCTGTACCTGGGCGCGGCCGTGCTGCTCAGCCTGATGTTCTGCCTGTATGGCTACTGGCTCTGGCGCGACTACTCGGATGCGCTGGCCCGCAAGACCTTCCGCTTTTCACTGATTCACCTCAGCGCCCTGTTTGCCGCGCTGCTGGTGGACCATTACCTTGTTTTCTAGGATCGCCGATGGACCGCCGTCATCTGCTTCGAGGCCTGGCCCAGGGCGCACTGCTGGCGGCAGCCGGCGGCGCTCTGGTGGGTTGCGGCAAGACCTCGTTCCATGCCGTCGACATCACCGGTGCCGACTACGCGCGCGGCTTCAGCCTGCCCGACCACAATGGCCGCCTGCGTACGCTGAAGGATTTCGACGGCCGGGTGGTGGTGCTGTTCTTCGGCTACACCCAGTGCCCGGATGTCTGCCCCACCTCCATGCTCGAGCTGGCCGAGGCGCGCCGCCTGCTGGGCGGGGAGGGTGACCGGCTGCAGGGGCTGTTCATCACGCTGGACCCGGAGCGCGACACGCCCGAAATCCTCAAGGCCTACATGACCAACTTCGACCCCGGCTTTCTGGCCCTGATCCCGCCGCTGGCCGAACTGCCCGCCCTGGCCAAGGATTTCAAGGTGTTCTACCGAAAGGTCGAAGGCCCCACGCCCACCAGCTACACGATGGACCATTCCGCCGGCAGCTACGTGTTCGATCCCCGGGGCCGGGTACGTCTGTACACCCGTCATGCCGGCGGCGCCGACAAGCTGGCGGCCGACGTGCGGCTGCTGTTGCAGGGCCGCTGAGGGCCCAGGCCCCAGGCGGCTGGCACAAGCGGCCGGGCCCGGCAGCGGGCCCCGGCTGCCATCAGTCGGCCCGTATGCCCTGGTTGGCGATGATCTGGCCCAGTTGCGCGGTGTCCGCCCGCACCCGGGCAGCCAGCTCGTCCGGCCCGCCGCCCGACACCTGCCAGCCCTGAGCCAGCAACCTTTGCCGCATCTCCGGCGTGCGCACGATCTCACCGATCAACGCACCCAGCCGGGCCACCAGCGGCTTGGGCAGGCCGGCCGGCGCCGCCACGGCGTTCCAGATCTCCAGGTTGAAATCCTTCACCCCGGCCTCCGCCAGGCTGGGCAGGTCGGGCACCAGCGTGCTGCGGTTGCTGGCGGTCACGCCCAGGGCCCGCAGCTTGCCCGCCTTGACCTGTGCCGCTGCCAGGGCCGGCGTCAGCAGGCTCAGTTGCAGGTCCCCGGCGATCATCGCGGTCGTGACCTGGGGATAGCCGGGGTAGGGCACATGCACCGCCGCCATGCCGGTGCGTGCCTTGAGCAGTTCCATGCCGATGTGGCCGACGGTGCCCACGCCTGGCGTGCCGTAGCTCCAGCGATCGCCCGCCGCCCGACCCGCTGCCAGAAAATCGGCGGCTGTGGCGCCCGGCGCAGCCACCGGGGCGCACAGCACCAGCGGCGAGACCCCGATCAGCGCCACCGGCGCCAGATCCGTCTGCGGGTCGTAGGGCAGCTTCGGGTTGAGCAACCGGGCAATCGTCATGTTGCCGTTGATCATCAGCCCCAGGGTGTGCTGGTCCGTGGCCTTGGCCACCAGGTCGGCCGCGATGTTGCCGCCCGCGCCCACCCGGTTGTCCACCAGCACCGGCTGCCCGAGCGCGCGCGCCAGTGGCTCGGCCAGGGCCCGGGCCGTCAGGTCCGGCGATGAACCCGCCGGAAAACCCACCACCAGCCGCACAGGCTGACTGGGCCACGCCCCAGGACTTGAGGCACTGTTTTGGGCTCCAGACCCCGTGGATATTGACACCAATGCTACAAAAAGAGAAGCAATCCACCGTCGGTTCATCGCCATGCTCGACTCCTTCAAAAAGCAATGCCCCCGAGGCCGGGGCCGCAGAGGCATTGTCGGTCAGGCGCGGGGCCGGTTCAGGCGTACTCGGCCAGCGCCTTCTTCATCTTCTTCATGGCCGCCACCTCGATCTGGCGGATGCGCTCGGCGCTCACG
>VERU01000607.1 GCA_018882485.1 Rhodoferax sp.
ACACCGGCGAGGTACTGCAGCAGGGCGTCTCCTGGCTGCTGCAACCGGGCCTGCTCGATGCGGGTGAGCCATTCGGGCTCCGGCGCGGCATCCGCCGTACCGAAACTCTGCTCAAGCGCCATCACATAGTGGGTGCGTTGGGCCGGCGTCAGACCGGACGACGCGTTCAGGAAAGGCTCCCACAAGGGCAGGAGCCAACGGCGGGCCAGGCTGGCATCGCCCTCCAGGGCGAGCAGGCGCTGCGCTGCCTCGATGGCGACATCCGGCAAGGCCTGCTCGGCCTCATCCAGGTCGGCCCAGCTGGCCTGCAGTTGGGCCGCATCGCGGGCGGCACGCAACCACTCGAGCGCCAGGGCCCGCAGGATACCCTGGGCTGCGGCCTCCGGGAAGGCCCGGTGCTTGATCAGCAGGCGGGCCGTCTCCAGTGCCAACCGGGTCTGCCGGGCCATGCGGGCCGCCCGAAGACGCAGTCGCAACGCCAGGGTGCGCCGGGCCACGCCCTGGGGCAGTTGATCGAGCGACTGCAGCGCCGCGCCCGCATCCTGGTCCTGCAGCGACCAGGTGGCCGACCGCATCAGCAAGCCATCGCGCAGTTCCTGGGTTTCGCGCCCGGCTGCGGCCAATTCCAGCGCCCGATCCAGGTGCTGGGTCCTGGCGCCGCGATCCTGCAGCGCCTGGGCGCTTTCAGCGGCCAACAGGTGGGACAGCACCCGCAGCCGGCCGGCATCGCGCAACGGATCCTCGCTGCGGGCCACCCCATCGGCTCGGGTCAGCACCAGCTCGGCGGCCTTGCGGGCCCGGATGTAGCGGCCCGTCAGCAAATTGGCCATGGCGTCGAGCAGCGCACCCTGCAGCATCCGTTCGCGCTGCTGCAGCCGCCAGCGCCGGGCCTCCGCCGGAAGCGCGAACAACACCGACAGCGCCCGCAACGCCAGGTGCAGCACCACGAACACCGCCAGCAGCAGCAGCAGCACGAGGTTGACCGACAGGTCGATGCGATGGGGGGGCCAGAACAGCGTGACGGTGCCCGGGTTGTCGCCGGCGAACAGGGCGATGGCCACCGCAACGGCAAACAGGGCCAGCAGCCAGAGCGCGAACCGCATGGTCAGCGACCGGCCGCTGCAGTGGCCAGCGCCGCCAGCGTGTCGTCGATACGTGGCAGCTGGAGCTGGCGCGTCTGCTCCAGCACCTGCTGCAGCAAACCGTCGGACGCCTGGGTGCGGCGCGAGGCGGGATCGAAATAGCGGCCCAGTGCGTTGCGGGCCGCCGTCAGGTCGGCGCGGGCCGGCTCCACCTGCCGCGCCAGCAGACCCAGCCGCGCATTGAGCAGCTTGAGCTTGTAGTTCTCGCGCAGAAAGAAGGATTGCTCGGGCGACAGCAATGCCGCCTCGGGCAGCTCGATGCGGCTGACGCGCACCAGGCCACGCAGCTCGTCGGCCACGGCGTTCAGCCAGACGCGCCACCACGGCAGCACCGGCTGGGACGCCGCCCGTGCCGAGCCCGCGCCGGGCGGTGTCGGCATGGCATTGGCCACCGCCAGGTCGTCGGCCAGCCGCACCAGCTCATCAAGCTTGACCAGCAGGCTGGGCATGTCGCTGACCGACGCGGTGCGGACCCGCTCGATGTCGCGGGCCAACGCACGCTGCAGCACCGTCAATCGGGGTTGTGCGGCTCGCAGCACGCGC
>VERU01000124.1 GCA_018882485.1 Rhodoferax sp.
CTTCATGGAGCCGCTCTTCTGCGCCACCTTGAGGCCGCGCAGCCGGCCCTGGCGGGCCTCCTCCAGCAGGCCCATCACCGTGGCCGACCGGGGGTGGGCCACCATGTCGGACAGTGCGCTGGCGTATTTGGGCAAGCCGCGGCGCACGGGCTTGAGGAAGATGTCCTCACCCAGCTCCACCATGCCGTGCATCACGCAGCTGCCGCCGGTGAGCACGATGCCGCTGGAGAGCATTTCCTCGCAGCCGGAATCGCGGATGACCTGGTGCACCAGCTGAAAAATCTCTTCCACCCGGGGTTCGATCACGCCGGCCAGCGCCTGGCGGCTGAGCATGCGCGGCCCCCGGTCGCCCAGGCCAGGCACCTCCACCTGGGTGTCGGGGTCGGCCAGCAGCTGCTTGGCAAAGCCGTTCTCGACCTTGATGTCCTCGGCGTCCTTGGTGGGGGTGCGCAGCGCCATGGCGATGTCGCTGGTGATCAGGTCGCCCGCAATCGGGATGACCGCGGTGTGGCGGATCGCGCCGTTGGTGAAGATGGCCACGTCGGTGGTGCCGGCGCCGATGTCGACCAGCGCCACGCCGAGCTCGCGCTCGTCGGCGGTCAGCACCGACAGGCTGCTGGCCAGCGGGTTGAGCATGAGCTGCTCCACCTCCAGGCCGCAGCGGCGCACGCATTTGATGATGTTCTCGGCTGCACTCTGGGCACCGGTCACGATGTGCACCTTGGCTTCGAGCCGGATGCCGCTCATGCCGATCGGCTCGCGCACGTCCTGGCCGTCGATGATGAACTCCTGCGGCTCCACCAGCAGCAGGCGCTGGTCGGTCGAGATGTTGACGGCCTTGGCGGTCTCGACCACCCGGGCCACGTCGGCGGCGCTGACCTCGCGGTCCTTGATGGCCACCATGCCGCTGGAGTTCATGCCCCGGATGTGGCTGCCGGTGATGCCGGTGTACACCCGGGTGATCTTGCAATCGGCCATCAGCTCGGCCTCCTTGAGGGCCTGCTGGATGCTTTGCACGGTGGCGTCGATGTTGACCACCACCCCGCGCTTGAGGCCGTTGCTGGCCGACACGCCCAGCCCGGCAAGCTTGAGCTCACCGCTGGGCATGACCTCGGCCACCACCGCCATCACCTTGGCGGTGCCGATGTCCAGTCCGACCACCAGATCCTTGAATTCCTTCGCCATGGTTTCACCTGCTGCTTGTGTTGACTTGCTCCAGCGCTACTTCTTCGGCCCGTCCTGAACCACGGTGCTCACGCCACGCAGCCGCAGGGCGTAACCGTCCCGGTGCCGCAGATCGGCGGTTTCCAGGGCCTGCGGCCGGCGCCCGTAGCGCGCGCTCACAGGGGTCAGCGTCTTCAGAAATCGGTCCAGGCGCTGCTGCAACTCGGGCAGGGTGCCGCTGCCGAGTTCGACCACGGCGCCGTTGTCCAGCGTGGCCCGCCAGCCGCCGCGCCCGCTGAGCGCCAGCTCCTGCAATTCGAAGTCGAGCCGGGCAAACTCGGGGGCCAGGGCCTGGTAGGCGGCCCACACCGCAGCGGACTCGCCATCGGGGCCCTGCAGCCGGGGCAGCAGGTCCTGCTCCACCTCGCCGACGTTGGCCTCGAACACCTCGCCGTAGCTGTTGACCAGGCGCGACTCCCCCTCGGCGCCCCAGTAGGCCACCGCCCGGTGTTCCTGCAGGGTGACGCGCAGGCGGTTCGGAAAGTCGCGCCGCACCACCGCCTGGCGCACCCAGGGCACGGCCTCGAAGGCCTGGCGGGCGCGCTGCAGGTCCAGCGTGAAGAAGGTGCCCGAGAGCCGGGGCGCGACGTTGGCGCGCAGGGTGAGCGCGTTGTTGTGGGTGACCTCGCCGGTGACCGTGATGCCCCGGATGGCGAACGCCGGATGCCGCGACGCCCAGGTCAGCCCGGCGGCCAGCGCCATCAGCCCGAACAGCAGCAGCAGCCCGTTGGCGGTGGCCTGCATCAGGCGGATCTCGCCGGTCAGCGGCAGGCTGCGGTCCATCAGCGGGCCGCTCCCTGGGTGTCCAGCGCGGCCTGGCGCAGCACCTCCAGGCACAGCGCCGGGTAGTCCAGTCCGGCGGCGCGCGCAGCCATGGGCACCAGCGAATGGCTGGTCATGCCCGGCGAGGTGTTGATCTCCAGCAGGCTGGGGGCCCGGCTGGCCGCGTCGATCATCACGTCAGCCCGGGCCCAGCCGCGGCAGCCCAGGCTGCGGTAGGCGGCCAGCACCAGCGCCTGGATGCGGGCCTCTTCGCCATCGGGCAGACCGCAGGGCACCAGGTAGCGGGTGGCATCGCTGAAGTACTTGTTCTGGTAGTCGTAGTTGCCGTCGGGCGCCTCGATGCGGATCACCGGCAGCGCCCGGG
The DNA here is from genome assembly GCA_018882485.1 of Rhodoferax sp. Lineage (GTDB taxonomy): Bacteria > Pseudomonadota > Gammaproteobacteria > Burkholderiales > Burkholderiaceae_C > Rhodoferax. The sequence goes on from VERU01000124.1 coordinate 2,372, forward strand.
CGCCGGCGCCGCTGCCCAGCACCGCCACCGTGACCTCCTCGCCCGCCACGAACTGTTCGCACAGCACCAGCGGATCGTGGCCGGCGGCCAGGGCGTAGGCCGCCTCGCACTGCGCGGCGGCATGCACCTTGGTCAGGCCGATGGTGGATCCCTCGCGCGCCGGCTTGACGATCAGCGGTGCCCCCAGTTCCCGCAGCGCCTGCACCGCACCGGCCGCGCTGTCCACCTGCCGCCAGGCGGGGGTGGGCAGCCCCTCGGCATGCCACAGGCGCTTGGTCATGACCTTGTCGATGGCGATGCTGGAGGCCATCACTCCCGATCCGGTGTAGGGAATGCCGAGCAGCTCCAGGGCACCCTGCACCGTTCCGTCTTCGCCGTGGCGGCCGTGCAGCGCGATGAAGCAGCGGGCATAGCCCTCGCGCCGCAGGTCGGTCAGGTCGCGTTGCGCCGGGTCGAAGGCGTGCGCATCCACACCCACGGAACGCAGCGCCTGCAGCACGCCCTGCCCCGACATCAGCGAGACCTCGCGCTCGGCGGAGCTTCCGCCCATCAGCACCGCCACCTTTCCTGGATCGAATTGGCTCATTTCCCTTGCCGTGATTGAATAGTTTGCTCTTGATTCAATAGCAGATCGACCACCTTGCCGGGCACCGCGCCGATGGAGCCGGCGCCCATGCACAGCACCACATCGCCCTCGCGGGCGGTCTCGGCGATGGCCTGCGGCAGGACCGCGATGTCGTCGATGAAACGGGGTTCGACCCGGCCCGCCACCCGCAGGGCCCGGGCCAGGCTGCGTCCGTCGGCCGCGACGATGGGGGCCTCGCCGGCGGCATAGACCTCGGTCAGCAGCACGGCGTCGGCCTGGCCGATGACCTTGACGAAGTCTTCGAAGCAGTCGCGGGTGCGTGTGTAGCGGTGCGGCTGGAAGGCCAGCACCAGACGCCGCCCCGGAAATGCACCACGCGCGGCCGCCAGCGTGGCCGCCATCTCCACCGGGTGGTGACCGTAGTCGTCGATCAGGGTGAAGCGTCCGCCGGCGGCCAACGGATCGCCGTAGCGCTGGAAGCGCCGGCCCACCCCCTTGAAGCCCGCCAGGGCGCGCTGCACCGCCTCGTCGGGCAGGCTCAGCTCGACCGCCACCGCGATGGCCGACAGGGCATTGAGCACGTTGTGCCGCCCCGGCAGGTTGAGCACCACCGGCAGGTCGGGCAGCACCACGCCATTGCGCCGCTGCACCGTGAAATGCATCTGCCCGTCCACGGCGCGCACATCCACGGCGCGCACCTGGGCGCCTGCCTCGAAGCCGTAACTGGTGACGGGGCAGGTGACCTGGGGCACGATGTCGCGCACCGCCGGGTCGTCGGTGCACAGGATGGCGGTGCCGTAAAAGGGCATGCGGTGCAGAAAGTCGACAAAGGCCTGCTTGAGCCGGCCGAAGTCGTGGCCGTAGGTCTCCATGTGATCGGCGTCGATGTTGGTCACCACGGCCATCACCGGCAGCAAGTTCAGGAACGAGGCGTCCGACTCGTCGGCCTCCACCACGATGTGCTCGCCTTGGCCCAGGCGGGCATTGGCGCCGGCGCTGTTGAGCCGCCCGCCGATCACGAAGGTGGGGTCCAGCCCGGCCTCGGCCAGCACGCTGGCCACCAGGCTGGTGGTGGTGGTCTTGCCGTGCGTGCCGGCGATGGCGATGCCCTGCTTGAGGCGCATCAATTCGGCCAGCATGAGGGCGCGCGGCACCACCGGGATGCGGCGCGCCCGTGCCGCCTGGACCTCGGGGTTGTCGGCCTGCACGGCGGTGGAGGTGACCACGGCATCGGCATCGGCCACCTGGGCGGCGCTGTGGCCGACCTGGGTGCGCACCCCCAGCGACTGCAGGCGCCGCAGCGTGGCGCTGTCGGCCTGGTCGGACCCGGAAATGATGTAACCCAGGTTCAGCAGCACCTCGGCAATGCCCGACATGCCGGCGCCCCCGACCCCGACAAAATGGATATGGCGGATGGCGTGCTTCATGGGGCGAGTTCCTCGCAGGCGGCCACCAGCCGGTCGGTGGCCCCGGTCTGGGCCAGGGCGCGGGCGGCCTGGGCGCGGTGCAGCAAGGCGGTGCGGTCCAGCGTGGTCAGCAGTTCGGCCAGGCGCTGCGGCGTCAGTTCGGCTTGCGGCACCAGCCAGCCGGCCCCCGGGTCCGCCAGGAAGCGGGCGTTGCGGGTCTGGTGGTCGTCCACCGCCGACGGAAAGGGCACCAGCACCGCCGCCGCGCCCACGGCGGCGATTTCGGTCACGGTGCTGGCGCCAGCGCGGCACACCACCAGATCGGCCTCGGCCAGGGCCCGCGCGGTGTCGTCGATGAAGGGGGTGAGCTCGGCCTGCACACCGGCGGCGGTGTAGTTGGCGCGCAGGGCGTCGATCTGGAGCGCGCCGCTCTGGTGCGTGACCAGCGGCCGCTGTTCCTGCGGCAGCAGGGCCAGCGCACGCGGCACGATGTCGTTGAGGGCCCGGGCGCCCAGGCTGCCGCCCAGCACCAGCAGCCGCAGCGGGCCGCTGCGCCCGGCAAAGCGCTGCGCCGGCTCGGCCACGCCCAGGAAGGCGGCGCGCAGCGGGTTGCCCACCCAGACCGCCCGGGCCAGCACCTGCGGGAAGGCGCTGTACACCCGGTCGGCCACGCCCGCGAGCACCCGGTTGGCCAGGCCGGCCACGGCGTTCTGCTCGTGCAGCACCAGCGGCCTGCCCCAGAGCACGCCCATCATGCCGCCCGGAAAGCTGATGAAACCGCCCAGCCCCACCAGCACGTCGGGCCGGACGCGGCGCACCACCTGCAGCGCCTGCCAGAAGGCGCGCAGCAGCCGCAGCGGCAGCAGCGCCAGGGTGAGCAGCCCCTTGCCGCGCACCCCCGCAAAATCGATGGCCTCGAAGGCAAATCCCTGGGGCGGCACCAGCCGGCTCTCCATGCTGGGCTGGGCCGCAGCGCCGGTGCCGCCCAGCCAATGGACCGTCCAGCCGCGCGCGCGCAGGGCCTGTGCCACCGCCAGCCCGGGGAAGATGTGCCCTCCGGTGCCGCCGGCCATGACCAGGGCGCGCCGGCCCGGGCGTGCGGCAGCGGGCGCCGTCATACCCGGCCTCCGTGGCGCATCTGACGGTTCTCGTGGTCAATGCGCAACACCACCGCCAGCGACACCAGGTTGATCAGGATGGCCGAGCCGCCGTAGCTCATGAGCGGCAAGGTCAGACCCTTGGTGGGCAGCGCGCCCAGGTTCACCCCCATGTTGATGAAAGCCTGGAAGCCGATCCACAGGCCCACGCCTTGCGCCACCAGACCGGCAAAGATGCGGTCCATGGCCACGGCCTGGCGGCCGATGTCCATGACCCGACGGGTCAGCCACAGGAACAGTCCGATGGCGCACAGCACCCCCACCAGGCCGAACTCTTCGCCGATGACCGCCAGCAGGAAGTCGGTGTGGGCCTCCGGCAGCCAGTGCAGCTTTTCCACGCTGCCCCCCAGCCCCACGCCGAAGATCTCGCCGCGCCCGATGGCGATCAGCGAGTGCGTGAGCTGGTAACCCTTGGCCAGCGCGTTCTTCTCGCTCCAGGGGTCCAGATAGGCAAAGATGCGCTCGCGCCGGTAGTCGTTGAAGGCGATCATCATCGCGAAGGCGGCCAGCAGCACCAGCGCGATCAGGAAAAACATGCGGGCGTTGACCCCGCCCAGGAACAGGATGCCCATGGCGATCACCGCGATCACCATGAACGCGCCCATGTCCGGCTCGGCCAGCAGCAGCACGCCGGCGGCCCCCACCGCCACGCCCATGGGCAGCACCGCGCGAAAGAAGCGCTCCTTCACGTCCATCTTGCGCACCATGTAGTCGGCCGCGTACAGCAGCACGGCGAACTTGGCGAGTTCCGACGGCTGGAAGGTGAAGGGCCCCAGGGCGATCCAGCGGCGCGAACCATTCACGACCTTGCCGACATGGGGGATCAGCACCAGCACCAGCAGCACCAGCGACACCAGGAACAGGGTGCGGGCCGACTTCTCCCAGACCGCCACCGGCACCTGGAAGGCCAGCAGCGCGCCGATGAAGCCCAGCACGATCCAGGCCAGGTGCCGGGCCACGAAATAGGTGTGGGTGTAGCGGGCAAAGCGCGGGTTGTCGGGCATGGCGATGGAGGCCGAATACACCATCACCAGGCCCCACAGCACCAGCGCCACGACCACCCACAGCAGCGGCCGGTCGATGCCGGTCACGGCCACCGGCAAGCGCAGACTGGCGCCACGATGGCCCGCGCCCAGGCGCACCGGCACGGTGTCCGGCGCGGGGCGACGGCCCAGCCAGCCGCGCAGGGTGTCCAGCGCCGCCACCATCAGACCGCCCCTTCCAGTGCCACGCCCGCCTGTTCGGCCAGCGCAGCCACGGCCTGCACGAACACCTGGGCGCGGTGGCCGTAGTTGTCGAACATGTCGAAGCTGGCGCAGGCCGGCGACAGCAGCACCGCATCGCCGCAGTGGGCCAGCCGGGCTGCCGCCCGCACGGCCTGCGGCATGTCGGGCGCATCCTGCAGCGGCACGCCGGTGGCCGCCAGGGCCGCCCGGATGAGGGGCGCATCGCGCCCGATCAGCACCACGGCGCGGGCAAAGCGGGCCACCGGTTCGGCCAGCGGGCCAAAGTCCTGGCCCTTACCGACCCCACCCAGGATCACCACCACACGCCGGTCGCGGCCCAGGCCGTGCAGCGCGGCCACGGTGGCGCCCACGTTGGTGCCCTTGCTGTCGTCGAAATACTCCACCTCGTCGATCAGCGCCACCGGCTGCACCCGGTGCGGCTCGCCCCGGTACTCGCGCAGGCCGTACAGCATGGGACCG
>VERU01000125.1 GCA_018882485.1 Rhodoferax sp.
CAACTGGTCTTCCGCGCGGTGCGCGGCGAAGTAGGCGATCTGTGGCTTGTAGGCAATGACCAGGTCCCGGGTCGCGTCCACGATGGCGGCGCAGAAGTCGAAGATGCGCGCGGCATCGCCCTTCCAGCCCACAGGAAACTTCGCCGGCTCCGGGTCCAGCCCCACGCAGAGCATGGAGCGGTGGCGGGCCTCGGCGGCGAGCAGGGCCTCGGTGAAGGTCAGGGCGGTGGCCATGTCAGACCCGCCGCGCCAGGGCTTCAGCGGCGCCCACGTAGGTGGCGGGCGTCATCGCCAGCAGGCGTGCCTTCTCCGCCTCGGGCAAGGCCAGGCCCTGGATGAAGCCCTGCATCAGATCGCGCGTCATGGGCTGGCCCCGGGTGAACGCCTTGAGCTGCTCGTAGGGCTCGGGCAGGCCGTAGCGCCGCATCACCGTCTGGATAGGCTCGGCCAACACCTCCCAGGCGCCGTCCAGATCAGCCGCCAGGCGGGCTTCGTCCACCTGCAGCTTGTCCAGGCCGCGCAGCAGGCTGTCGTGCGCCAGCACGGTATGGCCAAAGGCCACGCCCATGTTGCGCAGCACGGTGGAGTCCGTCAGGTCGCGCTGCCAGCGGCTGATGGGCAGCTTTTGGCTCATGTGGGCCAGCAGGGCGTTGGCCAGGCCGTAATTGCCTTCGGCGTTCTCGAAGTCGATCGGGTTGACCTTGTGCGGCATGGTGGACGAACCGACCTCACCGGGCTTGGTCTTCTGCTTGAAGTAGCCCAGCGAGATGTAGCCCCAGACGTCCCGCGCCCAGTCGGTGAGGAGGGTGTTGCAGCGCGCCATGGCGTCGAACAGCTCGGCCATGCCGTCGTGCGGCTCGATCTGCGTGGTGTAGGCGTTGAACGGCAGGCCGAGCGCGCGCTCCACCACGCCGCGGCTGAAGGCCTCCCAGTCCACCGCCGGCCAGGCCGCCAGGTGGGCGTTGTAGTTGCCCACCGCACCGTTCATCTTCGCCGGCAGCGGCACCGCGGCGATGCGCTCGCGCGCCGTCTTCAGGCGCGCCACGACGTTGGCGATCTCCTTGCCCACGGTGGTGGGGCTGGCGGTCTGGCCGTGGGTGCGGCTGAGCATGGGCAGGCCGGCCAGCTCATGCGCCAGGGCGGTCATGCGCAGCGCAATGGCGTCCAGCGCCGGCAGCAGCCCCTCGCCCCGGGCGGCCCGCAGCATCAGCGCGTGGCTGGTGTTGTTGATGTCCTCGCTGGTGCAGGCGAAGTGGACGAACTCGGCTGCTGCCAGCAATTCCGGCTCGCCTTCCAGCCGCGCCTTGATCCAGTACTCCACCGCCTTCACGTCGTGGTTGGTGACTTTCTCGATGTCCTTGACGGCCTCGCCGTCGGCCTCTGAGAAATCGGTCGCCAGCCGGTGCAACGCCGTGCGTGCGGCTTCGGACAACGGGGGAAACTCCGCGAAGCCGGCGTCGCTGAGGGCGATGAACCAGGTCACCTCGACCTGGACCCGGCGCTGCATGTATCCCAGTTCGCTCATCAGCGGGCGCAGCGCAGCCAGCCGGCTGGCGTAGCGGCCGTCCAGGGGCGACAGCGCGGCAAGGGCAGAAAAACTCATGCCGGGATTGTAGGTTCGGGCTGTTCCGGCCGGCTGGCTAGAATGGGTCGGTACCAACTTTGAAGTCACCATGAAACTGATCGGAGCCGTGACCAGCCCCTATGCGCGCAAGGTGCGCATCGTGATGGCCGAGAAGAAACTCGAATACGAATTTGTCCAGGAGGATGTCTGGTCCGCCCAGACCACCATCGGTGAGGCCAACCCCTTGGGCAAGGTGCCCTGCCTGGTGATGGAGGGCGGTGAGGCACTGTTCGATTCGAGGGTCATCGTTGAATACCTGGACACGCTGTCGCCTGTGGGCAAGCTGATCCCCGCAGTGGGCCGTGAACGCGCCGAAACCAAGACCTGGGAGGCGTTGGCCGACGGCGTGATGGACGCGGCCATCCTGGCCCGGCTGGAGGCCAACTGGCCGGGTCGTGCCGAGGGCCAGCGCAGCCCGGCATGGATAGACCGTCAGCTGGGCAAGGTGAAGGCGGCTTTGCAGGCCATGGCGCGCGGACTGGGCGACAAGCCCTACTGCACCGGCATCCATTTCAGTCTGGCCGATATTGCGGTGGGCTGCGCGTTGGGCTACCTGGACTTCCGCTTCCCGCAGATCGATTGGCGCAGCGAACACCCCCATCTGGCCCGCCTGCATGAAAAGCTGGCGCAACGACCCAGCTTCATCGAAACCCGACCCGCCTGACTCGCTGGATTCGCCGGGCCTCAAGGGCGCGTTCTACCGCAGGCGCCTGCCGGCTCCGGGTCGCTCATGTGCTGGCCCGTTGCCTGAGCCAGCGCATCATGCCGCCGATGATCGGCAGCTTTTCGTACAGTTCCTCGGCCGCATCCCAGTAATCGCGGTGCCACTGCACCCGCCCGTCGGGCGCCAGCACCAGCAGGCTGGCGCCCCGGATCACCTGCGGCGTGCCCGGGCGCCATCGGCGCAGGGCGAAGCGGAAGTCCCAGACCAGAAAGCAACGGTCCCCCTGCCACACCCGTTCGGTGACGTGGAAGCGGGGCGCCTCCAGTTGCTCGAACATGTGCTGGAAGATGGCCTTGATGGCGGGTACGCCCTGCACCTCATTGAATGGGTCCTTGAAGCGGGCATCGGCCGCGTACAGCCGCGCTAGGTCGTCCAGATTGTGCGGCTGCAGGTTTTCGAAGAAATCCACCAGTGCCTGCACGGCCGGCCCGTGGTCGATGGCCGGCGGGTTCGCGCCCGCGGTCGTGTCCAGCGGCACCCGGTTCATTGCGTCACCCGGCTGACCAGCGCGAAGTACAGCCGGTCCGGCAGCCGCCTCAGCAGCTTGAGCCACAGCGTGAAGCGCTTGGGGAAGTGGATTTCGAAGTCGCCACGGGCCCAGCCGCGCAGCATGGCCGTTGCTGCTTGATCGGGTGTCAGCAGCGCGGGCATTTCGAAGGCATTGCCTGCTGTCAGCGGTGTTTCCACGAAGCCCGGGTTGACCAGCGAGACCGCGATGCCGCGCGGCTTCAGGTCGAGGTAGAGGTTTTCGGCCAGGTTGATCAGGGCCGCCTTGGTCGGCCCATAGGCCAGGCTGTTGGGCAACCCCCGGTAGCCCGCCACGCTGCCCACCAGGCTGATGTGCCCGCCTCCTTGCGCCAGCAGGGCCGGGATCACGGCGGCCAGCAGGTTCCAGGCGCCCACGTAGTTCACCTGCAGGTGACGCTGCATGTCGTCCAGGCTGATGGCATCGGCGCGCATCGCCTGGTAGTGCCCGGCGCAGTAGATCACGCAATCCAGCTGTCCCTGGTCGATGACCTGGCTGGCTGCACGCAGCGTGGCGGCCGCATCGGTGGCATCCAGCGGCAAGGCCACGCTGCCGGGGTGCTGGCTGGCAAAGGCTTCGAGCGAGGCCGTCTTGCGGGCCGACACCGTCACCCGGGCGCCCGCACGGTGCAGCGCGCTCGCGGTGGCGCGTCCGATGCCGGTGGACGCGCCGATGATCCAGACCGATTTGCCGTGCCAGTCGGCCAGCGGGGGGTTCAGGCGGGGCAGCAGGGGCATGGTGCGGCCTCAGCGCTTGATGAAGGTCAGTGTCACCTCACCCAGGCGCACACCGAATTTGCTCATGACCGCCTTGTTCAGCATCACCCGGTCGTCCATCAGGTACATCCAGTCGTCGAACTGCACCTCGTAGACCCGGCCATCGACAGGCAGTCGCAGGGTGTAGGCCCATCGGAACGCGTTGCCCCGGGTTCGTCCGCTGGCGGTACCCACCACGTCGTCCGCCTGGCCGGTGTAGCGGCCATCCGCTTCGCGCCGCAACCGCCAGATCCGCTGCTGGGTGCTGCCGTCCGAGTAGCGGAACTGCTCGTCGAGCACGCCCTCATCGCCTTGCCACTGGCATTGCATCAGCACGACGAAGCGTTTGATCACCTGACCCGAACGGTCGGTGAAGATGCCGTAGGCATCCAGGGTTCCGTTGAAGTAGCGCTGCAGGTCCAGCGCCGGCAACTCCCGGGCATAGTCGTCGACCGAAGGGGCGGCGCAGCCGGTCAGCCAGCCGCCCAGTGCCAGGGTGGTTCCTCCGGTCAGCAACAGGCGTCGGTTCATGGGGTTCTCCGGATGAAATGGATGTAGAGGAATGCAGCAGCCCCCAGCTTGAGCCCGCAGGGCAGCAGGCAGTAGGCGACGCTCAGGACCCACAGGGCATCGGGGTCGCGGCTGCCGGGCGCGTAGCCCAGGGCCGTGAGCGCCGGCAGCGCCAGGCCGGCAGCCAGGGCCAGGTTCATCTTGGTGGCAAAGTTCCACCAGCCGAAATACACGCCCTCGTGGCGTCCCCGATCGCCCAAGCGGTCCACGCAGACGGCCAGCATCGCGCCGGGTACGGCCAGATCGGCCCCCAGACCGAAGCCGGACAGGGCGCACACCAGCAGGAATGGCCCGACGTCGCCGGCGCCCAATGCGGCCGCGCCCAGAAAGACGGTGACCGACAGCGCCATGCCGAGTCCCCAGGTCCGGGCCAGACCGGCGCGGCGCACCACCTGCAGCCAGAGCGGAATGGACAGGGCCGCTGCCACGAAATAGCTCCCCAGGAACAGCGGCTCGAACGGTGCGGGTGCCTGAAGCCGGTCCTGCACGAAGAACAGCAGCAGGGTGGCGGGTATGGCGCTGGCGATGCCGTTGAGCACAAAAACCGACAACAGGGCTCGAAACGCCGTATGGCGCAACGGCCGCCACAGGTCGGCGGCTGGCGCCACGGTGGCGTGGGCCGAGCCGCCATTCGACACCACCGGCCTGGGGGCTTGCGTCCATGCCAGCCAGCCAGCCAGCAGCACGATCCAGAACACCGCAACCAGGGTGCCCAGTCCGAACAGCGTCGGCAGGACCGAGGCCAGGACGACACCCAGCAGGCCCATGCCTTCGCGCCAGGCCACGATGCGGCTGCGCTGCAGATCGCTCCCGCCCAGGCGGGCGCCCCAGGATTGGTGCATCACGCTCAGGGCGCTGAAGGCCGCGTAGGTCAGAGCCAGCAGGAGTCCGGCCCAGACCAGCAGCCCGTCGCCCCGGGTCACCGGCGGAAACAGCAGCGCCTGCAGACCCAGGCCCAGCACAACGGCACTGGCTGCGCCCCATCGCAGCACCCGCGTGATGGACCCCGCGTACAGTCGGTCGATCCGGCCCCCCAGCCAGGGATCGATCAGTGCATCGAACAGCCGGGCCGCCAGCAGCAGGGCCCCCACGGTGCTCAGGGGCAGGGCGAATTCCCGGGCGTAATGGTTGGGCAGCAGCACATACAGCGGCAGGGCCACGAAGGCCAAGGGCATGCCGAGCAGGCCGTAACGCCAACCTGTGCGCCAGCTCCAGTCGGGCCGATGGCTGTTCATGGAGGGCTGTGCGCCAGCAGCGCCTTGCGCAGCGCCGGCTCCTGGGTATCGGGCGCCAGCCAGATCCCGAAGAACCGCTGGCTGAACTGCGGGTCACCGATGGCCCCGAGGTTGCGGCCCTGGTGCCAGAACTGGGCTGCCCCTCCGGGCTGGTACAGGCCGGTCAGCCGCTCACCCGTCTGCACGTCGGGCAACAGGTCGCGCAACTGGATCAGCCAGAGTCGGGCGGTTTCGGCCGACAGGTCCCCCTTGCGCGACATCTCCTGCAAGGACCGTTTGGCGATGTCGTTGCCCTTGAATGACCGGAGGTAGGTCAGGCTCAATGCCAGCGCGTGCCGCGTGTAGTCCCGGGCCTTGAAGCCCTCGGCCGTCCAGAGCTGCGCATCGTAGACCGACAGTCCGAAGTAGCGCAGACGCCCCGATCCGGAGAACCGGGCATCGGGCAGGCGCTGCGCCACCTCTTCGGGCATGCGTTCGGCCGGCCCGGCAGCCTCGGCCGCTCCTGCTGCAAACGCAGCGCAGGCCAGCACGGCAGACCGGTGCAACAGGGTTCGGCGCAGCATAGGGTGTTGGTTCGGTCGGCTTGGTTTCAGGCTGGGGGCTTTTCCAGCGTGTACTGCAGCACATCGATGCGGCCCTCGTCGAAGGCGGCCTCGCAGTAGGCCAGGTAGAACTCCCAGATGCGGCAGAAGCGCTCGTCAAAACCCAGTTGCAGCACCTGCTCACGGCGGGCCAGAAAGGCGGCGCGCCAGCGCCTGAGCGTTTCGGCATAGTCTGGCCCGAAGGCCAACCGGTCCACCAGCTGCAGCCCTGCGGCCTGGGCCTGGGTCTGGAATTCGCGGGGGCAGGGCAGGCAGCCGCCAGGGAAGATGTACTGCTGGATGAAATCGGTGCCCCGCACGTAGCGTTCGAAGTGCGGGTCGTCGATCACGATGCTTTGGATGCAGGCCCGCGCGCCGGGTTTGAGCAGGCGCGCCAGGGTCTGGAAGTAGGTGGGCCAGTATTCGCGGCCGACCGCCTCGATCATTTCGATGGAACAGATGGCATCGAATGGCGCGTCGCCGATGTCGCGGTAATCCTGCAGCCGCAGATCGGCCCGGTGTGTCACACCAAGGTGCTGCAGCCGGCTCCTGGCAAAGCCCAGCTGCTCGGTGCTGAGCGTCACGCCCACGAGTTCAGCGCCGAACTCGGTGGTCGCCATCTCGGCCAGTGCGCCCCAGCCGCAGCCGACTTCCAGGATGCGCTGTCCTGGGCGCAACCGCACGGATTCGAGCGCGCGGCGGACCTTGGTTTTCTGGGCCTCGGCCATGGGCTGGGTCAGGTCGCCCTGGAACAGCGCGGACGAGTAGTTCATGGTGTCGTCCAGCCAGAGCCGGTAGAAGGCATTACCCAGGTCGTAGTGCGCGTGGATGTTCTTCTGGCTGTTGGCCCGGGTGTTGCGGTTGAGCAGGTGCCTGACCCGGTACAGCAGCCGTCCGACCCAGGAGCCGTAGATCGCCCGTTCCATCGCGTCCTGGTTGCGCACCAGCACCCTCAGCAGTTCGGTCAGGTTCGGCGTGGACCACTCGCCCGCGATGTAGCTCTCGGCAAATCCGATATCCCCCGATTTGAGCGTGGCGCCGCACACCGACCAGTTGTGCAAACTGAGGCTGGCGTGGGGCAGCGCGTCCGTGCCGAAGCGCTGCACGTTGCCTTCGGGGGTGCTCAGGGTCAGGCTGCCGTGCTGCAGGCGCTGCAGCAGCTGCAGCATCGTGCGGGCCGCAGCCGGGGGGGGGGGCGTGGC
>VERU01000126.1 GCA_018882485.1 Rhodoferax sp.
CCAGCGCCCTGTCCGACATGGTGGCCCACCCCCGGGCGGCCACGGTGATGGGCCTGCTGGAAGAGGCCCGCCAGGGCCGGCTGCGCGGCCTGAAGGTGGCGCAGAAGAGCGGCTCCATGAAGAGCGCGCTGGAACAGGCCCGCGACTGGTTCACCCGGATCTTCTGATGACACACCACCTCACCCGGGCCACGACCGGCCCCGCCTGTGCGGCTTCGGGACTTCATCTGTGGCGCAGCCGGGCCAGCCCGCCGGGCCGCCACCGCTGCACCGACCCGCCGGCGCGCGCTGCGCCCTCGGGCCCCGGCAGCCCCGCCAACCAGGACCGTTCCGTCACCCATGCATGAATCAACAGGAGTAGCAAGATGCCCATCGAAATGATTGAAGAGGAAGCGTTCAACCAAGGCACCCAGATCAAGGTGATCGGGGTGGGTGGCGGCGGCGGCAACGCCGTCGGCCACATGATCGCCAGCGCGGTCAAGAACGTGGAGTTCATCTGCGCCAACACCGATGCGCAGGCCCTCAACCGCAGCGACGCCCACCGCATCATCCAGCTCGGCAACACCGGCCTGGGCGCCGGCAGCAAGCCCGAGCGCGGGCGCGAGGCGGCGCTGGCCGCCGAGGCCGATATCCGCGCCGCCATCGAAGGCGCGCACATGCTCTTCATCACCGCCGGCATGGGCGGCGGCACCGGTACCGGCGCGGCGCCGGTCATCGCCCGGCTGGCCCGCGAGATGGGCATCCTGACGGTGGGCGTGGTCACCAAGCCCTTCGAGTTCGAGGGCAGCAAGCGCATGGGCAATGCCGATAGCGGCCTGGCCGAGCTGGAGAACCACGTCGACTCCATGATCGTGGTGCTCAACCAGAAGCTGTTCGAGGTGATGGGCGAGGACGCCACCGAAGACGAAGCCTTTGCCCGCGCCAACGACGTGCTGAAGAACGCCGTGGGCGGCATTGCCGAAATCATCAACGTGCCCGGCCATGTGAACGTGGACTTCGAGGATGTGCGCACCGTCATGGGCGAACCCGGCAAGGCCATGATGGGCACCGCCGTGGCCTCCGGCCCCGACCGTGCCCGCATCGCCGCCGAGGAGGCCGTGGCCTGCCCGCTGCTCGACGGCGTGGACCTGTCGGGCGCCAAGGGCGTGCTGGTGCTGATCTCGGCGGCGCGTGGTTCGCTCAAGCTGCGCGAATCGGGCGTGGCCATGAACACCATCCGCGACTTTGCCTCGCCCGACGCCCATGTGATCTACGGCACCGCCCACGACGACTCGCTGGGCGACGCGATCCGCGTGACCGTGGTGGCCACCGGCCTGTCGCGTCCCAACGCCGGCCGCCAGGGCAAGCCCGTGCTGCAGGTGCTGCGCACCGGCACCGACAACGTGCCCTTTGTCGTGCCGCCGCTGCATGCACCCGCCATGGGCGGCGCCGCCAACGGATCGCTGGGCGTCGCCCAACCGGCCGGCCTGGGCGGCTCGGGCCTGGGCCAGGCGCCCTTTGCCGACTTGAACAAGCCCAGCGTCTGGCGCACCCCGCAGCGCACGCAGGCCGCAGCACGGGTCGACGCCCTGGCCTCGGGCGGCATGGAAGACTTCGAGATCCCGGCTTTTCTGCGCAAGCAGGCGGATTGACCGGTTCGCGGGATGGTGGCCTGATGTCGCGTCAGGCCACCCGAAGCAAGGCGCAGTGCGTGCCTGCGCGCTGCGCCTTTCATTCCACTGCCCCAGGCCTCGGAAGGGCAGTCCGGCGACTCGCCTGACGCCCTGCCTGCACCGTCCGGCGCGCTTTGGAAGGCCAGTGGGAAGGCCGGTGCGGCCGGATCAGACGATCTGCCCCAGCCTGTCAGCCAGAAAATCCACCACGGCCCTGACCTTGGGCAGCACGAATTTGCGGCTGGGGTACACGGCATAGATGCCCAGCTCGACCGAGTGGTACTGCGGGAGGATTTCGACGAGCTCGCCGCTGGCCAACTGCGGGCCGACCAGGAAGGTGGGCTGCAGCTGGATGCCGGCCCCCTGCACCGCAGCAGCGATGCAGGTGTCGCCGTTGTTGGACCACAGGCGCGGGCGCACCCTGACGCCGACCGGCCCGTCGGGTCCGGTGAACTGCCACAGATCGCCCATGGACAACAGGCTGTAGCCCACCACCTGGTGCTGCGCCAGCTCGGAAGGGTGCCGGGGTGTGCCCCGGCGCTGCAGGTAGCCGGGCGCGGCGCACAGCACCAGGCGGGTGGACGCGAGGCGGCGCGAGACCAGGGACGAGTCGGGCAGGCGGCCGATGCGCACGGCCAGGTCGAACCCCTCGTCCACCAGGTCGACCACGCGGTCGGCCAGCTGCACATCGAGCGTGACCTGGGGGTGCCGATCCAGGAATTCGCTCCACAGGGGCGCCAGGTGTCGCAGTCCAAAGCTCACCGGTACGCTCACCTTGAGCAAACCGCTGGCGATGACGCTGCGCGTGGATATCTCGGCCTCCGAGGCTTCGATGGCGGACAGGATGTCCCGGCAGCGGGCCAGGAACACATCGCCCTCGGGTGTCAGTGAGAGCTTGCGGGTCGTGCGGTGCAACAGCCGCACGCCCAGGCGATGCTCCAGTTCGGAGACGGTGCGCGAGACCGCGGCCTTGGACAGACCCAGGGCCTCGCTTGCCGCCACAAAGCTGGCGGCGTCCACCACGGCGGCGAAGACGCGCATTTCCTGGTATTTGTCCATTGTTCCTTTTATGTGAACAGTAAGTAGCTTTTGCAATAGTTTATCTTTTAATAATAGGCCAATAAAGTGCGGTTTCACCAGCGGCCCGACAACACCCCCAGATCCCTGGGTCGGCCCTGATCCGGAGACCACCATGAACAGAATGCCCAGTTTGTTTGTTTCGCACGGCGCGCCGACGTTTGCCAACGATCCCGCCCTGGCCGGGGCCCAGTTGCGCGCCCTCGGGCTGGCCCTGGGCAAGCCTCGCGCGGTGGTGGTCGTGTCGCCGCACTGGATGACGCAGGGCGTCGCGATCACGGCCACGGCCAGGCCCGAGACGGTGCACGATTTCGGGGGATTTCCTCGGGAGCTGTACGCGCTGCAGTACCCCGCTCCCGGCTCGCCGGAGTTGGCGGACCGCATCCAGCAGCAACTGGCCCTGCAGGGCGTCTCGGCCCGGCTGGATCCGCGGCGTGGTCTCGACCATGGGGCCTGGGTTCCTTTGATGCACCTGTACCCTGATGCCGACGTGCCGGTGCTGCAGGTGTCGCTGCCGGTCGACACGGATGAGGCCCGGGCCTATGCCCTGGGCCGGGCGCTGGCGCCCTTGTCGCGGGACGGTGTGCTGATCGTCGGCTCGGGCAGCCTGACGCACAACCTGTACGAGTTCCGCTCGGGCGGTGTCCAGCCGGCGGCCTATGCGCAAGAGTTTTCGGCCTGGGTCCGGCAAGCGGTTCAGGACGGCGACGCGGTCCGCCTGCAGCAGACCTTGCGGCGGGCACCCCACGCGGCGCGTGCCCACCCGACGACCGATCACTTTCTGCCGCTGCTGGTGGCGGCGGGCGCGGCTGCACAGGCGGGTCCGGTGTCGGTGCTCGACGGCGGGATCCGGCACGGCGTGCTGGCGATGGAGTCGTATGTCTTCGGGCGGCAGGTGATGATCGACGTCCGGGAGCACGGCCATGCATGACGGCTCGTTGGTGCTGGCCCAGCCCCGGCACAGTGACCGCCTGCTGCTGCTGTTCCATGGCGTGGGTTCCTCGGCTCGGGACCTGGCCCCGCTGGGAAGCGCTTTGGCACAGGCCCGCCCCGCAGCCACCGTGGTCAGCGTCGAGGCGCCACTGCCGTCCCAGCTGGGGCAGGGCCAGGAGTGGCTTTCCGTGGGCGGCATCACCGAGGGCAACCGCCCGCAGCGGATCGCAGGGGCCATGCCGTCGTTCTTGCAGGCCATCCGCCACTGGCAGGACCGATGCGGGCTGGGGCCACAGCAGACCGTGTTGCTGGGGTTTTCGCAGGGCGCGATCATGGCGCTGGAGTCCACCCAGCTGGATGCAGGCGAGTCCGGGGCCGCGCACCGGGTCATGGCTTTGGCGGGGCGCTTTGCCGGCCCGGTCCGCCGCGCACCCAGTGACCTGCGCCTGAACCTGATCCACGGAGAGCAGGACGACGTGGTGTGGCCGAAGTGGTCGGCTCAGGCCGCTGCCGAGTGGTCCGGCCTGGGCGGCGACGTGACGCTGGACCTGGTGCCCGGTCTCGGACACGGCATCGACGCCCGGGCGCTGCAGTTGGCGCTGAAGCACCTCCCGCCGGGGTGAACAGGCGGCAAGTGGTCTTTCAGAATGTGTGAGCCGCGCGGGCGAGGCGACCCGCAGTGCGGGGGCCGGGAGCGGGTTGGAGCTGGCTGGGCGAACGAACGGCCATCACGACGTGCGCCCGGGTTCATTCCCCACGATCCCGGGCAAAGGCACTTCCGGGAAGGGCTGACCGCCCAGCGGCGCCTGGGTACGGGCGGCCTCGATGGCGGGCAGGCGCTCGCGGATGCGCCAGCGGCCGTCGGCGCAGCGGATGAATTGGTCGCGGTAGCGGCCAAAGGCGCGGATGCCGGGGCCATCGGCGTAGCGGTCGAGCCGGGCAAACATGCTGATGGCGGTGGCGGTGTCGCCTTGCAGGGCGATCCGGGGCGCGATGACGAGGTGCTTGTGGTACATCTCGGGCGCGTGGGAGTGCGCCCGGAATCCAGCCCGCAGTTCGGCATGCCCCCGCATGAAGGCGCGGCCCGGCCAGTCGAGCACGGCGTCCTCGGTCCAGCAATCGATCCAGGCGTCTTCCAGCCCCTCATCAAGGTGGTGCCCGTAGGCGTAAAGGGTGTCGAGGATGGCTTTTTCGTCTTCCAGCCTGCGCAGCCGTTGTTCCAGGGTACGGAGATCCATGGGGTGCCTTTCATCCGAAGAACTGGGCCACGCTCAGCAGCGTGCGGTACACGCCCCAGGCCAGCGGCAGCCCGACGCCCAGCCAGGCCAGCGCCACCAGCGCCGGGGGCGTGGCGTCGACCGCGCGCCCGCTGGCCAGCCGGGCATCGGCGGCGCTGGTTTTTTCATGGGCCAGGCGTTTTTCTTCGGCCAGTTCGTCGGCGCTCATGAACCATTTGTCCTGGAGCGGCCGGACCATCAGGTTGCACACCAGCCCGATCAGCAGCATGCCGGTGAGGATGTACATGGTCTGGTTGTAAACCTGCTCACGCGCAATGCCCAGGCTCAGCTGGTACTCGCGCATGTAGTTCACCACCACCGGACCCAGGATGCCGGCTGTGGCCCAGGCGGTGAGCAGCCGGCCGTGGATGGCGCCCACCATCTGGGTGCCGAAGAGGTCGGCCAGGTAGGCGGGCACGGTGGCAAAGCCGCCGCCGTACATGCTCAGGATGACGCAGAACGCGGCCACGAACAGCACGATGCTGCCGGCGGCGGCACTGCCCGGAACGCTGAAGTAGAGGGCTGCGCCCAGTACAAAAAAGACCCCATAGGTCATTTTTCGGCCCAGCTTGTCGGACAGGCTGGCCCAGAAAAAGCGCCCGCCGATGTTGAACAGGCTCAGCAGTGCGGTGAAGCCGGCCGCCACGGTGGCGATGGCGGCCAACTGGGGCTTGTCGAGCTCGCCAAACCTGCGGTTGACCCCGATCAGGGTACCGCCGAACACCTCCTGCAGCATGGGCGAGGCCATGCCGATGACGCCGATGCCGGCGCTGACGTTCATGCACAGCACCATCCAGATGAGCCAGAACTGGGGGATGCCCCAGACCCGGCTGACATGCACATGCCGCTGGGTGATCATGGCGTTGCCTGCCTGGGCGGACGGGGGCGTCCAGCCGGCGGGGGTCCAGCCCGAAGGCGGCACCCGGTAGCCGAAGGCCCCGGCCATCATGAACACGAAGTACACCCCCGCCATGACCACGAAGGTCTGCATCACGCCCACATCGGTGGGCGTGGCGAAGAGCTTCATCAGGTCGGCGGCCAGGGGCGAGCCGATCATGGCCCCGCCGCCAAAGCCCATGATGGCCATGCCGGTGGCCATGCCCCGGCGGTCGGGGAACCACTTGATCAGCGTGGAGACGGGCGAGATGTAGCCCAGTCCGAGGCCGATGCCGCCGATCACCCCCGAGCCCAGGATCATCAGCCAGAACTGGTGCAGGTGGATGCCCAGCGCCGAGATCATCATGCCGCCGCACCAGCACAGGGCCGACACCACGCCGGCCTTGCGGGGGCCGGCGCGCTCCAGCCAGCCGCCCCAGATCGCGGCGCTGGAGCCCAGCAGCACGAAGAACAGGGTGTACATCCAGCCCAGGGTGGAGATCTTCCAGTCGCAGGTGGTGGTGAACAGCTCGCCCAGAAAGCCCACCTCGGGGCCGCATTTCAGGGGCTCCTTGATGCCCAGGGCCCTGGACAGCGGCAGCCAGAACACCGAGAACCCGTAGGCCATGCCGATGCACAGGTGGATGGCCAGAGCCGCCGGCGGCACCAGCCAGCGGTTGAAGCCAGGGCCGGCGATGATGTTTTCCTTGTCGAGCAGGCTAGGGGTGTCGGCGGGCATGGCTTGTTTCCGTTGTTGGGGTCGCCGGACCTGCGACCAGGGCGGTCGGCAGACTGTAGCCGGCTTTTCCGTGCCTGGGGTGAACGATTTCAAGTCAGCGCAGTCTTGCCGAAACAGCGAAACTAACGGGTTTGCGGCAGCGGTGTCGCCGGGACGGTCCTGGCGCGGCTGCGCTTGAGGAGAACCCCATGATCCAGGTCGGCAAAGTGCTCTACACCGCCAAGGTGCACACCACGGGGGGGCGCGAAGGGCGCTCTGCCAGTGACGACGGCCATCTCGACGTCCGGCTGGAACTGCCGCCCGGTCTCGGCGGCAAGGGTGGCGCGACCAATCCCGAGCAGCTGTTCGCGGCCGGCTACTCGGCCTGTTTCATGGGCGCGCTCAAGCATGTGGCGGGCCAGCAGAAGATCGCGGTGCCTGCACAGACCTCGATCGACGCCGAGGTGGACATCGGGCCGGTGGCGGCCGGCGTCGGCTTCGGGCTGGCCGTGCGGCTCAATGTGCACCTGCCTGGCATGGATGCCGCCACCGCCCGCGCTCTGGTGGACACCGCTCACACCGTGTGCCCCTACTCCAACGCCACGCGGGACAACATCCAGGTCACGCTGAACGTGGTTTGAGAGGCGGGCGCGGTCGGCTGGCTGTCGAGCGCGCCTCCTACAAT
>VERU01000127.1 GCA_018882485.1 Rhodoferax sp.
CTTCGGGAGGGTCGCCGCGCGCGGTGATCAGGTCTCCGTCCTTGTAGCGCTTGACGTAGGCACATCGGAGTAGGTCGTGACGCAAGGATGGTGATAGGGTCGAGAACCACCGGCCCGCATTGATGGCAGACCGCTCCTCGATGGTAAGAATGGGATCGTCCATGGGCTGTCGTGTCGGTGACTGTCCGGTGCGATGTGTCGCGCCGAGCGACCACCAGGGCGGACGTCAGCGGTTCAGAGGTACTTCGCCGTGGTTTTGGTCAGGAAAGCCTGGATACCCGCGCCACCGTTGTCGTGGTGCAGGTTGCGCACGAAGTGCTCGCACTCCCGCGCCATTTGATCGTCCAGAGGCTGCGACGAGGCCGCCCCCAGCAGGTGCTTGATGCTGGCGAGGGCGTTGGGTGCCCGCTGGTTCAACTGCTCGGCCAGCGCTTTCGCGACGGTCAGGGAGTCGCCCGGCGCCGTGAGCCGGTTCACCAGTCCGAGTCCATGCAGGGCCTCTGCGCTCAGTCGCTCGCCCAGCATCAGGATCTCGGTCGCCCGCTGGCGGGGCAGTGCCCGCCCCAGGTGCCAGCTGGCACCGCCGTCGGGCGATAAGGCGATGTTGCTGTAGGCCATGACGAATTGGGCATCTTGTGCAGCGACGATCAGATCGCAGGCCAGCGCCAGCGAAAAACCGGCCCCCGCCGCCGCACCTTCGACCGCCGCAATCACCGGTTTGCCGCACTGCCTGAGGGCCTGGATCCATCGATTCAGGGACTGGATGCTGGCGCTCTGGACCGACTCGGGTCGCTCCCGATTGGCCTGAAGCCGGCGCAGGTTGCCACCGGCACAGAACCAGGGTCCCGCTCCGGTGAGGATCAGGCTGCGCACCGTGTCGTCCTGTGCAGCCGATACAACAGCCTGCAGTCCTGCTGCGTAAAGCTCCGGCCCGAGGGCGTTGCGGTTGTCCGGATCGCAGAGGGTGAGGATCAGGGTGTGACCGAGGTGCTCTGACAACAGTTCGGCTGCCACGGTGATTCTCACTCCTCCTGGTGCAACAGGCTCAGACCGATGGCACCGCGTCGACGCAACCAGGGGCTCGGGCGGTAGCGGGGATCGCCGTAGACGGTCTGCATGTTGAACAGGACTTCCAGGATGTTGGCAGGCCCCCACAGGTTGCCCATGGCCAATGGGCCCATCGGATAGCCCAATCCCAGCGTGACGGCTGTCTCCAGGTCGGCAGGGCTGCAGATACCCTGCTGGCACATGTCGCTGGCAATGTTGACGATGGTTGCCACCACACGCTGGGTGACGAATCCACCGCTGTCACGGATCACGCTGACCGGCTTGCCATCGCGGGTCATCAGGGCATGGGCGGCACGCCGCATGTCGGGTCGGGTCGCCGGATTGGTGGCCAGCACCCGGCGGCGGGTGCGGGCATCTTCGATCAGCAGGTCAATCCCCACGGTTCGCGCGGGATCCAGCCGGTCCACCACGGCCACGGTGGTCACATCGAAGCCGAGCGGAGCCACCAGGGTCAGGGCTTGCGCGGAGGGTGAAGCGCCGGTTTCGATACGGGCTCCAATTTGCTTCAGCAACTGCAGCAGCTCGGCGCGCCGCGTGGACCTCGGAGACACCCAGACGGGAGGCATGTCCCCATCGCTCACGACCGGCGCATCGGCCTCGGGCGGGGTATCGGCCACTCCCTGCGAATACCGGTAGAACCCTTCGCCACTTTTGCGTCCCAGCAGGCCACCCGCGAGCCGCTGTGCGGTGATGACGCTGGGCCGGTAGCGCGGTTCCTCGTAGTACTGGTGATAGACGGATTCCATCACAGGGTGTGAGACGTCCAGCGCGGTCAGGTCCATCAGCTCGAACGGGCCGAGCCGAAATCCGACCTGGTCTTTCAGGATTCGATCGACCGTGGCAAAGTCGGTCACACCTTCACCCACCAGCCGAAGCGCTTCGGTTCCGTAACCTCGGCCGGCGTGGTTCACGATGAAGCCCGGGGTGTCCCGGGCCTGGACCGGGCTGTGCCCCATCTGGTGAGCGTAGGCCGCCAGTGACTCGCAGACAGTCGGGTCGGTCCGCAGTCCCGCGATGACCTCGACCACTTTCATCAGCGGCACCGGATTGAAGAAATGGTAGCCCGCAAATCGCTGAGGACGCCGGAGTTGGGCGCCCAGGGCTGTCACCGACAGCGAGGACGTGTTGGTGGCGATGACGGCCCGTTCGCTGACTCGTTGTTCCAGTTGGGTGAACAGAGCGACTTTGACGTCCATGCGCTCGACGATGGCTTCGACGATCAGGTCGCACCCGGCCAGGTCGTCCAGCGATGAGGCACAGTGCAACCGCTGCTGCAACCGATCCAGGGCATCGGAATCAAGGCGACCCTTCTCCTGGAGCTTGGTCCACTGCGCAACAATCGCGGCTCGGGCGGCTTCGCAGGCCTGGGCCTGGGTATCGAAAAGCAGCACCCGACTGCCGGCTTGCGCCGCGATCTGGGCGATACCCCTGCCCATGGCGCCGGCTCCCACAATGCCGGTGAGGGGGAAAATGACGTTCATGCCCGCATTATCCGATGCCCCTGTCAGCGCCTGACCTGCAGTGCTCCCGGATTGACGATGTGGGTGGGTGTGCCGCGGATGAAGTTGATCACGTTGTCGAAGGCGGCACCGTAGTACATCTCGTAGCTTTCCTGTTCGACGTAGCCGATGTGCGGCGTACAGATGCAGTTTTCCAGTCGCAGCAGGGCGTGCCCCTGAAGGATGGGTTCGGATTCGAACACATCCACCGCAGCCAGCCCGGGTCGACCCCGATTCAGAGCTGCCATCAGGGCGTCGGGCTCCAGCAACTCGGCACGAGAGGTGTTGACCAGCAATGCGGTTGGTTTCATCAGGCTCAGGTCTTCCAGTCGGATGAGATGTCGTGTGTCCTCGGTCAGGCGCAGGTGCAAGGACACCACATCGCTATGTTCCAGAAAGTCCGAGCGGCTCGCAGCGGCCTGAAGCCCATCGACCTCCGCCCTGGCCCGCGAAGCATCGCGGCCCCAGACCACCACCCGCATGCCAAAGGCGACACCGTAGCCAGCGACGATCTGCCCGATGCGTCCGTAGCCCCAGATGCCCAGGGTTTTGCCCTTGAGCACCGAACCCAGGCCGAAATTGGCGGGCATCGAGGCTGCCTTGAGACCGGACTGCTGCCACACCCCGTGCTTGAGGTTGCCGATGTACTGGGGTAGGCGTCGCATGGCCGCCATCACCAGCGCCCAGGTGAGCTCGGCCGTGGCCACAGGCGACCCCCCGCCATCGGCCACCGCGATGCCCCGCTCGGTGCATGCCGCCACGTCCACATGGGGACCAATGTGGCCGGTCTGGACCACCAACTTGAGCTTTGGCAACTTTTCGATCAGTTGCCGCGAGAGGTGGGTCCGCTCACGGTTCAACACGATCACATCGGCGTCTTTCAGCCTGACGGTCAATTGCCCCAATCCCTTGACGGTGTTGGTGTACACCTTGGCTTGAAAGGCCTCCAACTTGCTGGCGCAGGCCAGTTTTCGCACGGCATCCTGGTAGTCGTCGAGGATCACGATGTTCATGCCACCGATTGTGCCCTGCTGGCCGACGGGCCAGGCACGGGCGACTGACGACCGGTTCTGCGTCAGTGGCGGCGGCTGCTGCGCAGCGCTAGGCGATCGAGTTCGGCACAGACATCGGCCATCCGACCCGAAATGACCATGCGTCCGGCCTGATGGGCGGATTGGTCCGCCTCAACGATACGACGCACGCGCAGCGGCACGGAGGCTCCGGGCAACCCTCGGGCGTCGGTGGCGGTCCAGCCACCCGCCTTGGGCCGGCGCGCCGACAGCGGAGCGTTGGGTGAGCAGGCCGGGCGATACCCGGGCCGCAGGGGCGCGGTTTGCGCGGAGGGCAGGGGCATGCAACGCTGCCAAAAGTGGCCCAGCGGGGCAACGATGTGCGCCATCATCCAGAGTGCGGTAGACATGGTGAGATTCCCGGTTGAAACTTACATCAACATGGTGTTGCGGATCAGGCCGACTGCCAGGCCCTCGATTTCGAAAGGCTCGCCGGGCTCGACCACGATGGTCTGGTAATCCGGGTTTTCCGGATGCAGTTCGATCAGGTGCTTGTTGCGCTTGAAGCGCTTGACCGTGACTTCGTCACCCAGGCGGGCCACCACGATCTGCCCGTTCTTGGCTTCCCGCGTGGTCTGTACCGCCAGCAGATCACCATCCATGATGCCGGCGTCCCGCATGGACATGCCCCGCACCTTGAGGAGGTAGTCTGGCTTGCGCTGAAAAAGGCTGTTCTCGAGGTAGTACGTCTGGTCGATGTGCTCCTGGGCGAGAATCGGGGAGCCTGCAGCGACCCGGCCGACGAGCGGCAGCGCGAGTTGTGCGATGCCGGGCAGTGGCAGCAGAAACTGTTTGTTGCGGGATTCGTTGATGGACCGCAGCGCATCCCCGCGCAGTCGGATGCCGCGAGAGGTGCCGCTGACCAGTTCGATCACGCCTTTGCGGGCCAGCGCCTGCAGGTGTTCTTCGACGGCGTTGGCCGACTTGAACCCGAGTTCGGTGGCGATCTCGGCCCGGGTGGGTGGTGCTCCGGTCCGTGCGATGGCGCTTTGGATCAGGTCGAGGATCTGCTGTTGACGGGCGGTGAGTTTGGGGCTCTCGATCATGGCTTCTCCTGGGTCGGTTGGAAACATGAAGGCTGTCGGCATGGCGGCACTGTTTTGATATCCAGTATCTGTATTTTTAACCAGTTTTTTACGATTGGCAAGTCATGGATGTGCGAAATCGCGACACGGTGGTGATTCTGGGCACGGGCGGCACGATTGCCGGCCGTGCCGCAAGCCCGGGAGACGACCTGGCTTACTCAGCGGCGCAAATCGGCATCGGGGATCTTCTGGGCTCGGTTCCCGGGCTGTCCCAGTCGCTTGAGGGCCATGCGATCGAGTCCGAGCAGATCGCCCAGATCGACAGCAAGGATATGGATCTGGACACCATGGCGCGACTGGCCCGGGCCATCGCTTCGCATGTTCAGCGCCCGGGAGTCCGCGGTGTTGTGGTGACCCACGGCACCGACACGCTGGAGGAGACCGCTTATTTCCTGGGAGCCGTCCTGTCTGGCGAACGGTTGGCCGGCAAGCCCGTGGTGCTGACCTGCGCGATGCGGCCCGCCAATGCGCTGATGGCCGATGGTCCGCAAAATCTGCTGGATGCCATCGCCCTTGTGCTGGATCGACGGGCCAGCGGGGTGCTGGCGGTTTGTGCGGGTGCGGTCCATGCCGGCGATGCCGTGCGAAAAACGCACCCCTGGCGGCTGGATGCGTTCGGGTCGGGCGACGCCGGACCCTTGGCCTGGGTCGAGGGAGGGCGCGTCAGGTGGGTGAGTTTTAGACCTCAAACCGACATGGATAAAAGATCTTTAGCTATTGAAAAAATAGCAGAAAGCCCCCGGTGGCCGCGTGTGGAGTTGCTCACCAGCCATGCCGGAGCTTCGGGGGCGCTGGTGGACACGCTGGTGGCAGCCAATCCGGACCAGGCAGATCCGGTGCGCGGGCTGGTGGTTGCAGGCACGGGCAATGGCACGCTGCACCGGGACCTGGAAGCCGCCTTGCTGCGCGCCCAGGCCGCCGGGATTCATGTCTGGCGCTCCACGCGCTGTTCCTTGGGACAGGTGATACCGGTAGCCGATCAGCGATTGCCGGATGCCGCCGGCCTGCCACCCGTCCAGGCACGGATCGCACTGATCCTGGAGTTGCTGTGCCAGGCGGATCACCCGCCTGGGTCGCCTACTGGCTCAGCGCGGTGAAGGCACGCTCCCGAATTTCCTCGACGGTGCCCGTGCCGCTGATGGCGCGGTAACGGGGCGCGCCGGCCGTGCCGGATTGGGCCCAATCGGCGTAGTAGGCTACCAGCGGGCGGGTTTGGGCGCTGTAGACCTCCAGCCGCTTGAGAACGGTCTCTTCCTGGTCATCGGCACGCTGGATCAGGGGCTCGCCGGTCACATCGTCGAGTCCGGCCACCTTGGGCGGATTGAAGGTGACGTGGTACGAGCGCCCGGACGCCGGGTGGGAGCGCCGACCGCTCATGCGTTGCACGATGGCTTCGAAGGGCACATCGATCTCCAGCACGTAATCCAGATGGACGCCGGCCGCCTTCATGGCATCGGCTTGCGGGATGGTGCGCGGAAAGCCGTCAAACAGAAAACCTTTTGCGCAATCGGGCTGGGCCAGCCGCTCCTTGACCAGGTTGATGATCAGATCGTCGCTGACCAGACCCCCCGATTCCATGACCTTCTTGGCTTGCAGACCCAGTTCGGTACCGGCCTTCACGGCGGCCCGCAGCATGTCGCCGGTCGAGATCTGCGGAATGCCGTACTTCTGGCAAATGAAGGTGGCCTGTGTCCCCTTGCCAGCGCCTGGAGCGCCCAACAGTATCAGTCTCATGCGTGTCCTCGTGGTCGTCGTGGGTCGGCCTGCACAGCCGTTTGCCGCGGGCGGTCCGGGCGGGCTTGAGAATAGCACGCCAGCCCTTCCGCCGGCCTTACGGGCACATCAGATTCGGATCAGCGCCTGAACAGCTGGCGCACCCGTTCCAGATCCTGTGGCGTGTCCACGCCAGGGCCCGGCGCCTGATCGCACAGGTGCACGGCAATGCGGTGGCCGTGCCACATGGCCCGCAACTGCTCCAGCGCCTCCACCCGCTCGATCGGGGCCTGCGGCAGGCTCGGAAAGCGACGCAGAAAGGCGGCCCGGTAGCCGTAGATGCCGATGTGCCGCAGGGGCTGCAGCGGCGCTCCATCGCCGGTTGCGGCCAGTCCTTCAGGGCGGTCTCGCCAGTGGGGGATCGGAGCGCGGCTGAAATACAGTGCCAGGCCCTGTGCGTCGCAAACCACTTTCACCACGTTCGGATTGAGCAGGTCGGCGTCGTCGTGGATGCGATGGGCCGCCGTGCTCATGCTTGCTTCCGGGTGCCGTTCCAGCAGTTGGGCCACGGCATCGACCAGCCCAGGATCGATCAGTGGTTCGTCACCCTGCACGTTGACCACGATATCGGGCCCCGACAGGCCCAGCAACTCGCAGGCCTCGGCCAGCCGGTCGCTGCCGCTGGGATGGTCTGGCCGCGTCATCAGTGCCTGAACCCCGTGGTTCTGGCAGGCCTGCATGACCTCTGCGCTGTCGGTGGCGACCACCACCCGGGGCG
>VERU01000128.1 GCA_018882485.1 Rhodoferax sp.
GAGCAACCATGTCCAGAGTCCGGTTGCCAGCGCATGCTCGACGTGCACGACGGCCTGGGTCGATGAACGCCGGTACAGAAGGACCGGGAAGCCTGCCACCTGGACGGCAGCGGAGCGACTGGGTCGGTCCAGATGGGTGGACACAGCGGCGCGCAGCAGGTCAAGCGCACCGGCTCCACTGAACTCCAGGATCTGGTAACTGCTGTCGGCAACGGTAGCCGACCATCCCTGGGGTCGCCAGCCCGACACACAGACCCCGGCCACGGGTGTGACCAGGAGCGCCTTGTCGCGCCCGATGGTCACGGCGTAGGGCGAACCGGCATCCACGATGGCCCATAAGCCGATACGCGGTGCGCCGGGCGCCAGGGTGGCAATGGCAAGGTCAACATCGCCACCCAGCAGAACCTGCCACGGCCGAGGGCCTGCGCGCACCGCCCACCCGGCGCGCTCGATCGCGGCCTCGGACCAATCCGGAGACGGTCGCCACAGTTCGGATGAAGCGGCAGCCGGGTCCGGCTGATCGGCCCGCTGAGGGTAGGACCCGGACGTCATGCTCGCAGACTCCGGCCCTCGGGATCAAAGGCACAGGGGTCACACACCGTGGCCCGCAAGAGGCGCCCCATGTGGTAGATCTCCAGACTTTCGCCAGCGCGGGCACGCCCCCGCTCGATCAGCCCCAGCGCCACCGGCCTCCCCAGCGTGTGGCTGAAAGCACTCGAGGTGACGAATCCGGTCGAACGACGCCGCCCGTTCCGGGTCTCGACCGCATGGGCGCCTACCGGCAGGGGTTCGGTACCGGACGCCGACAATCCCACCCACTGACGGCGGTCCGTGCGCATCGCCTCATCCAGAAGCAGGGATCGCTTGCCGACAAATTCATCTCGCCGCCGGTCACGCGGTCCGTCCATTCCGAGGTCCTGCGGCATCGTCGTGCCATCGGTGTCCTTGCCCACGATGAGGTATCCCTTGTCGGCCCGCAGTTGCAGCAGGGCCTCCAGGCCCATTGGCGCCACGCCCAACGGGCCTCCGGACTCGATCAGCGCGCCATACAGGTCCGCAGCCATCGCGGTCGGCACCGAGATCTCGTAGGAACGGTCCCCGGTGAAGCTGACCCGGGCCACCCGGACCTCCCGCCCTCCCCATTGCCCCGATGCCATCGCCATGTGGGGCAAGGCGTCTTCGTCGAGATCAATGCCCAGGTTCAATCGAGCCACCAGTTCGCGCGAGCGTGGTCCGGTGACGGTGAGCGTGGCCCATTGCGGCGTCGCGTCGTGGATCGTGACCTGACGGACATCGAACCGGTCCTGGCGCCACTCCTCCAGCCGCATCACCACACCCTGGACATGGCTGGACGAGCAGGAGACGATGTAATGGTCATCCGCGACCTTGATGGTCACCCCATCGTCATAGACGATGCCGCTTTCCGTCAGCATGAAACCATAGCGGATCCTTCCGCAAGCCAGCGTCGATATCTGGTTGTAGGAGTTGTAATCCAGCAGCGCCCCTGCCTGCGGACCGAACACCTCGATCTTTCCCAGGGGGGAGGCGTCCAGTACCGCGACCGCCTCCCGAGCCGCCCGCACCTCCCGGGCGACGGCGGCCGCCTCGTCGCCCGAACCATAGCAGGCGGGTCGCAGCCAGCCACCGTACTCGCGCAGGCGAGCCCCAGCAGCACGGTGCAGGTCCTCCAGGGCCAGCCGGCGCAAGGGATGGAACAGATCGCTGCGCCGCGGCCCGGCCAGCACACTCATGGGAACCGGTACATAGGGCGGCCGGTAGGTGGTGGTACCGGTTTCGTCCATCGAACGCCCGGTGATGGCCGCCATGGCGGCGAGTCCGTTCATGTTGGACGTCTTGCCCTGGTCCGTCGCCATCCCCAGCGTGATGTAGCGCTTGAGGTGCTCGACCGAGCGGTAGTTTTCCCGTGCCGCGAGTTCGACGTCCTGCAAGGTCACGTCGTTCTGGAAATCGATCCATTGCCGCCCGGCGGAACCCGGTCGCGGCCAGACAGGCTCGAGGATGCGCGCAGCCTGCCCGCCCGCAGGCACCGATTCGCCTTCGCCCGGCCCGCCGCCCACCCCATGGGCCTGCGCCAGCAGCGGTCCAAGCTCCTGGACGCCTGCGGCCGCACCCACCACCTCCATGCCCCGAACCGATCCATCCGGAACGAAGCCCTGGCAACGGGGCTCGAAGCGCAGCCGGCCACGGGCCTGCGAGTAGAGATGAACGGTGGGCGTGTATCCGCCGCTGAGCAACAGGCAATCCGCCTCGAAGGACCGCCCGCCCAGGGTCACGCTCTCCAGCCGGCTGCGCCCGCGGGTTCCGGTCGGCAGGCAGCCCGGGTGCACCTCGATGCCATCGACGAGCCGCGGTACGTCCGCACGCGCATCCGCAATCCGCACATCGGCACCCGCGCCACGCAGCGCACGCGCCACCTCATAGGCCTGGTCGTTGTTGGTGGCCAGCATCACGCGGTTGCCAACCCGAACTTCATGGCAGCGAAGATAGGCCAGCGCCGCCTCGGCCGACATGACGCCCGGCCGGTCGTTGTCGGGAAACACCAGGGGGCGCTCGATCGCGCCGGTGGCAAGAACGATCGAACTCGCCCGGATCCGCCACTGGCGGTCGTGCCCTTGGTCACTGCGCTGCCAGACACAGACCAGGTTGTGATCGTAGACCCCATAAGCCGTCGATTGGCACAGCACCCGCCGTCCATCCTTGCGCAGCCCTGCGTGCGCCCGCTCAACCCAGGCCAGCCCGCTCATGCCATCGATGGTGGCGTCCCGATAACGCAGGGATCCTCCCAGCTGCGGGTGATCGTCGACCAGCACCACATCGCGGCCCGCCCGGCTGGCGGATCGCGCCGCCGCGAGTCCCGCAGGCCCGCCCCCGATCACCAGCAGATCACAGTGAAGATTCAGGATGGGGCTGTGCCCGAAAGACATCTGGTGCGGCACGATGCGCCCAAGACCTGCCATGGCACGGATGCGGTGCTCGTAGAAGCGCCAGTCCAGCCACATGAACGTCTTGTAATAGAAGCCTGCGGGCAGAAACCGCGCCAGCCGATCCAGAAAGGCCCGTCGGTCACTCCGGGCGCTGGGTGCGGTATTGACCGAGCGCACCTGCATGCCCGCGGTCAACCACTCGGTGGTGGCCTTCAGGTTGGGCCGTGTGCACCCGGCCTCGGTGACATCCACCAGCGCATTGGGCTCCTCGGTCCAGACTCCGTAGATGCCACGCGGGCGTCGGTATTTGAAACTCCGACCGACCACGGCAACATCGTTTGCCAGCAAGGCCGACGCAATGGTGTCGCCCGCACGCCCCACAAGCGGAAGGCCGTCGAAGGTGAACGGCAGTGCCACCGGTGCTTCGCCGCTGCGACGGATGCGATGCGCGGTCATGGCAGGGAGTCGCGCAAGCCACGGGTAGCCGTGACGGCATGGGTCTGCGTGTCACGGTCCATCACGAAAAACTCGCCACAGGTCAGGTGGACCCAGACCTCCTGTGCCGGTCCACGCGGCGCGGCGCGGGTGTACAGGTAGTCAGCCCATGCCTGGGCAGACACGGCCGATGCCGGTTCGGGCCGGCGGTTTCCGGCCTCCGCGCCAAAACGGAACTCGGTCTCGTCACGTAGGCCGCAATAAGGACAGGCGAACTGGTGCATGCTGCTGGCCTTCAGTGGGCAATGCCGGCGCTGGCAGCCTCGTCCACCAGGCTTCCCGAGGCGAAGCGGGACAGATC
Organism: Rhodoferax sp.; assembly: GCA_018882485.1. Classification (GTDB taxonomy): domain Bacteria; phylum Pseudomonadota; class Gammaproteobacteria; order Burkholderiales; family Burkholderiaceae_C; genus Rhodoferax. The sequence continues at coordinate 3,742 of VERU01000128.1, forward strand.
GAACGGACGGCTGATCGCGTGATGCGAGCCGGTCGCCAGCAGATGGGCGAACAGGGTTCCCCCGGCGGGAATCGCCTTGAACCCGCCCGTGCCCCAGCCCCCATTGAGGGACAGCCCGGGTAGAGGAGACGGCCCGATGATGGGCGAGGAATCCGGCGTGACATCCACGGCGCCACCCCACTGACGCATCAGCTTCAGTTGGTCGAAGGCGGGCAACATCTCCAGCAGGCCGGAGAGCACCTGCTCCTGAACCGGTGGATTGCCGCGCTGGGCATAGGAGGGAATGCGGTCGAGGGCGCCACCGACCACGATCTCCCCATGATCCGACTGGCTCAGATAGGTGCCGGTGCCCAGGTACAACACGACCACGTCCAGGCACGGCTTCACCGGTTCGGAGACCATCGCCTGCAGGGTGAAGGTCTGCAGCGGAAGCCTGAACCCGGCGCGTCCGGCGAGTAGGCTGGAGTGACCGGCCACCGCCAGCCCCGTGGTCGCCGCCCTTATGGGTCCGAGCGAGGTCTCGACACCGACACAGCGTCCGCCCTGCACGATGAAGTCTTCGACCCTGCACCCCTGGATGATGTCGACGCCCAGAGCGTCGGCCGCACGGGCATACCCCCAGGCCACGGCGTCATGCCGGGCCACGCCAGCCCGGCCCTGCCAGATCGCCCCACGCGCCGGATAGCGCGCCTGCGGGCTGTCGTTGAGCAGGGGTGCCCGGGACATCAGCTCCTCGCGACCCATCCAGCGCGCATCGACACCATTGATCTGCATCGCGTTGATCGTGCGCGCAGCGATTTCCATTTCCATGTCGGAATGAGCGACGATGGCAACCCCACGCTGGGAAAACATGATGTTGAAATTCAATTCCCGGCTCAAACCCTCATACAGGCGCAGCGACAGGTCGTAGAGTTCGGCACTTTCCGGAAAGAAATAGTTGGAACGGATCACCGTGGTGTTGCGCCCGGTGTTGCCGCCACCAATCCACCCCTGCTCCAGGACTGCCACCCGGCGCAGGCCGTGGTTCCGGGCGAGATAGTAGGCGGTCGCCAGCCCGTGACCGCCACCCCCAATGACCACAACGTCGTAGTCCGCCTGCGGCTTCGCCATGCGCCAGGCCGGTCGCCAGCCGGTGTGACCTCGCACACCCTGCGCCAACAAGCTCCAAGCCGAATATCGCCCCGCCACCGGCATCCCCATGCAGTCAATCGCAGCAGTCTAATCGCAATGGACAACTGTGTCCATTACTTTCGATCAGGCACCAGTGCGGGTCGCCGAGAGGGAGGCGGACTGCCGTGCCTGGGACTTGGCCAGAAAGTCGGCAAAGTGCGCCACATCGGCATAAGTAGGTTCCTGGGCGGAAAAGTTGCGCAGGTAGGCCGCGAGATGACCGAGGCGGGTTTCGATCGGCTCGTTGACCTCGATCACGTAATAGCCAATCTGTGTGCAGTACAGGACGCGAGCGCGGATGAAGGCATCTTCGGCATCGTAGCCGTGATGGAGGTACATGTCCCGGATGGCCGCCAGCCGCTCCTCGTCCGCCATCCCGATGGCCTGACGCACATCGACGGAACGGCGGGCCCATTCGCGCACCGCGAAGTCGAGCCGGGGGCTGAACAGCCGTTCATCGGCCCAGCACTCGAACACATTCAGGATGCCACGCACGATCGTGGGGGCCGGGCGCTGCGCCCGCTCCACGATGGCGCGCGTGTTGGTGTCCCTCCAGTGCGCCAGCAACTGATCCAGAAGATCCTGATGGCTCTCGAAATACCAGTAGAAACTGGATCTGGACACGGCGAGCTTCTGCGCCAGGGGCAACACACGAACACCCTCGATCCCTTCGGCCAGCAGGGACTCCAGGGCCACGTCGATCCAGTCGGACTTGGTCACCTTGACATTACCGGTCGGAAGCTGCTTCTGCTCGCTTGGGGTCATGGTCAAAAAAGAACGGGGTGCCGGCCAATCCGCCAGTGCAATCCGATTATCGGCCAGGCAGGGGGTTCGGCGGGGTACCGCATCCATCTTACCGACCCGAGTGGACACAAGTGTCCATTGTTCGTATGATGGCGCTCCGGATCAACTGAAAGGTTCGCAGTGAAATCGCACTATCAGGCCGTCGTGATCGGCGGCGGCGTCGTCGGCGCATCGGTTCTCTACCACCTCACCAAGTTCGGCTGGAGGGATGTCTGCCTGATCGAGCGTGCGGAGCTGACGGCGGGGTCCACCTGGCACGCCGCGGGCGGGTTCCACACGCTCAACGCCGACCCCAACATCTCGGCGCTGCAGGAGTACACCATCAACGTGTATGCCGAGATCGAAAAGATCTCCGGGCGGGAAGTGGGCGTGCACATGACGGGAGGTGTCCAGATCGCCAGCGATCCGCAGCGCTGGGAATGGCTGCAGTCGGCCTGGGCCATCTACCAGTCGATCGGGATCGAGACGACCCGGCTCATCACTCCCGATGAAATCCGCTCGCTATGCCCGATCATGGACACCACCCATGTCCTGGGCGGCATGCACGACTCGAAGGAAGGGTACGTCGACCCCTACGGAGCGACCCATGCCTACGCCGCAGCGGCCCGCGTCCAGGGCGCGGACATCGTGCTGCATAACCGGGTGGAGGGCTTGAAGCCCCGACCGGATGGCCGCTGGGAGGTACGTACCGAAAAGGGAACCGTGGTCGCCGACCATGTGGTCAATGCCGGCGGCCTGTGGGCCAAGCAGGTTGGCCGCATGGTGGGCATCGATCTACCCGTCACGCCGATGGAGCACCATTACCTGGTGACCGAGGACCTGCCGGAAGTTGCGCAACTCGGCCACGAAATGGGGACCGTGGTCGATCTCGACGGATTTACCTACATGCGCCAGGAGCGCCAGGGCATCCTGCTGGGGGTGTACGAACGCCAGCCCAAGCACTGGAACATGGATGGCGCGCCCTGGGATTACGGCGCGGAGCTCATCCCGGAGGACGTTGACCGGATCAGCCCGGAACTGCTCAAGGGCTTCGCCCGCTACCCCTGTCTGTCACACGCGGGAATCAAGAAATGGGTCAATGGCGCCTTCACCTTCACACCCGATGGCAACCCGATCATCGGGCCTGTGCGGGGGGTGCGGAACTACTTGGTTGCCTGCGGCGTGATGGCCGGCCTGAGCCAGGGAGGCGGCGTGGGCAAGGCGCTGTCCGAATGGATGGTGCACGGTGAACCCCAATCCGATGTGTTCGGGATGGATATCGCGCGCTATGGGGCCTTCGCATCCAACCGGGAATACCTGCGCCAGACAACGCGCCAGTTCTACTCGCGCCGCTTCGTGATGACCTTCCCCAATGAACGCCTGCCCGCCGGCCGGCCTTTGAAGCGGCCCGGCGCCTATGCCGACATGACGGCTGCGGGATGTCAGTGGTCGGCGTCATGGGGCATGGAGATGCCGGTCTACTTCGCAACCGGCGGGCAGATCGGGGGGCCAACCC